>RZYP01000103.1 GCA_009930275.1 Negativicutes bacterium | reverse complement strand
TGATAGAGAAGAACACTTTCTTTTTTCTGAACCATATTACTACTTTAAAAGAGTCATTGTAACCCAGGACACTGATACAAGTATATCTGGAATGGATGACTTGGATGGAATGACTGTCGCTGTGCAAAGAAACAGTTCACATCACAGCTATCTATTATCTTATCCAAAGATAAATCTCAGCCTTTATGACTCAGTCGAAGCCGCGTTAACGGCAGTGGCAACAGGCACAGAAAAAGCTTTTGTCGGTAACCTTGCCACAACAAATTACCTTATACGCTCAAACGGCCTTACTAATCTGAGATTTGTGTCTTTTGAGGCTGAAAAACAGCAGGCCTTGCACTTCGCTGTTCGAAAAGATTGGCCCGAGCTTGTAAGCATCTTCGACAAGGCGATGAATACCATAACTGATAGCGAGAAGCAGACGATTAATAACAAGTGGATTGATCTGGAGACAGATATTGACTATGGCCCGATCATTCGCATGCTTGCTAAAAAAAAGATACAAGATTAAACGGACTAATATATAGGACAAATACAATATGTTGTGTACATCAGAAAGTTCATATCTAAAGTGTTTGTATTTCAATAAGCATACGATGTATATATAATGTAAGTGCATATACGAAAGGAGATGATCTTGTGTCCAGAAATAGTACTAACATCAGTATACGCATTGACGGTGATATAAAGAAACAAGCAGATGCCCTTTTTGCTGAACTTGGAATGAATATTTCTACTGCATTTAATGTTTTTGTAAGACAGGCATTGCGTGAGGGAGGAATCCCGTTTGATATCAATTTGAATCAACCGAACAAAGAAACAATAGCAGCTATGTTAGAGGCAGAGAAAATAGCCAAAAATCCATCGGTAAAAGGATACACCGATGTTGATGAGCTATTTGCTGATTTGAATAAATAAGCAATATCAAGCTGACAATCAAGCATACCAATCAGTTCAAAAAGGACTACTAGGATCCCTCTACTAAGAAGGGATCCCTTTTTCTACCTACATTTACCTTTATCCTTCGAACTCCTTGTGCCATACTTAACATCTTGCTCCCGGATGCTCTGCTGCATTCCGGGGAACATGCCGAGTTGTTTTAGAGAAGAAAAATCATTCCTGCCGATTACTATATGATCAAGAACCGTAATACCCATCGTTGAAAGAATGCCTGTTAGGTTGGTTGTCGCGTTGATGTCATCCTGGCTGGGCTTCGGATCGCCTGAAGGATGGTTATGCGCTAGAATCATGGCTTTGGCGTTATAAAGCAGGGCATCTCTGACGATTTTTCTTGGATTAATAAATGCTGAGTCAATTTGACCGTCCGCTACTACAAGTTGCTTGATGACATTATTTCTGGTATCCAACAGAAGGCTGACAACAACTTCATGATCGCGTTCACCGAGGGTCGGTTCCAAATAGATGGCTGCGTCTTCTGGTGTCGTGATCTTGTATTTTGTTTCGAAATGGCTAAGAGTGGTATAGAGCTGCCGGTATTCCTGCAGCAACTCTATCCGTTCAAGTTCAGCGATAGTCGGGGATAACAGACCAGGGTTCTTGATAAGATCACGAATGTCATTATCTTTCAGAGCTTTCTCCATTTTAGGTTTAGGTATCCTCGCAACAGATGCGAACAGTTCAGCCAGTCTTTGTTTATCTTTATCAATCGAGGCTATTGTTATCACCCCCAGCCAGGAAAATGAGCTCATAGATCTCATTCAGCTTTTCTTTTAGATTTGGATTAAGATCGAGCGAATCGATTCTAGCGAAGAAGCCGGTTACGCCGAATTTCTCAAGATAGCCGCGGATATCTGATTCTTCCTCGCCGGTCAGTTTATGTGTCATCTCTGCCATCAACACAATTTTGCCATTATGGTCACTCGCATCGGCAAGTCTTTTGCCGGTATGTTTAGTCATTTAGTTGTCCTCCTTCGATTACTTTGGATGTATGTAAGCAATCCAATTACTTCTTCTTGGTCTGGGTCATGATGCTGGCGTATAGCTGCAGCCCGCTGAGATTAACAATTGGTATGGACAGGCGGTATGCTTCGTTAATTTCTGTCAGCATGCCGTCGCTGATCTTATCAGTGCAGACAACTAGAATTCGGCACTTCTTGAGGTGGTTAAGACCCATCGCGATGCCGGCCTGACGCTCCTCGGCCTTTCGATCGTTAAGAAAGCCTGTGTAATATAGGTGCGGGACAAAAGGCTCATAGCCAGCCTCGAATACTTTTCTTGCGTACTGTTTTGCTTTGGTCAAATTAGCCTCGATCTCGCCTTTTAGCGGTGAGCAGACATAGGCCAGTGGTCGTTCATACATGTTTATTCCCTCCGTTTTCTATCTTTCCTCTTTCTGGGATTTGTTTTTGATTGAAGAATTTCTTATTCTTTCGGGTTCATAGTATTTACATAAAAATTCGTTATAGTCCTTGCCCTGCGGTGGCAATTCACTCTTGACAGCGAAGCCTCTCACGATCAGCTCTGCCGATAGCTCGCGATCTGCTGTGAGCCCAGGTTCATCTTTATCAAGACAAAGAGTGATTTGCCTGATTTCCGGATGATCTTGCAGGTACTGATGTAATGCATTTGCCGCCAGACCGCCAAGACTAAGTCTGTGAACGTCACTCCAGGTATTCGACTCATGTTTCTGAATGGTCATATCCGAGAGAAGATCAATAGCTGATTCGAATACTCTCAAACAGTCCGAGCGGTTTGCTGCGGGATACGAAAACGAGTAATTCTTGCTGCTACCTGGCGCGTCCTTCTTGAAATTGCTGCCATGGCCAGTGCCGCGCAACATGGCATTTCTTGGCTTGCCGCTAATGTCTTTGCCGACAAAAACAACATTACCGTGAAGCTTATCCTGATAGATCAGCCCTTGCCGGATGCATTGTTTAATAATGTCTATACTGATTCCGCGACTTCTAAGGTAAGCAATCGCGCGATTGTTATCATCTGCCTTCGCTGGAAGATCAAATGGCTTATCTGGTTTGTTATGGCTTCTTTTAGCACGGCTGGTTTTGGTAAACTCAGGACTCAGATAGAGCTGATTTTTCACTGACAACACCAGATGCATGGCCTCTGTGAAAGTCTTAGCTTCAACATTGATAAGATAATCGAGTGCGGTTCTGCCGCCGATGCCTCTGGAGAACCAGTGCCATTTACCATTAGAGATTTTTAGACTGTCATGTGTTGCTGTGGAAAATTCACCGCCGCCAAGGTATTTAAGCTCATCCGGCTTATACCATCTGAGAAAAGACAGCAGATCCAAGTCTTTTGCCTGATTAATCTGATTTTTTGAGAAGAAGTCACCACCCCCTTAATAGTCGTTTACCAAAATCTTAGCGCCCACGGTCTTCTGGCCGATGGAATTTGATATCACCTGTTTTCCGATCGACTTCATAAACCAGTTCGACTGAGAATATCTCAATCGGTCCGAATCGTTCCTTGGCTTGCTTCATTTGTTCATCAGTGAGACTTGCGAAGTCGCCTGTTTCTGGATCTGTGCCGCAAACGATGAAGGTTCCTGCGATAATGTCATACTCGATACTGCGGTTTAGCGGCAGATCGAGAAGCTTACCTTCCTCATTACAGACATTATGTGGTTCACAACATAACGTCTGTAATGTGTAGTCCTGCAAAATGCGGAGTGAAAATGCAAAACGCCCGGTTTCCCGAGCGTTTTGTAATTAATGACTGCACATAATCAGAATGCATTCTTTCCGAAATGCGTTAGCCATTGTAGTAAATCTTCATCTTCCTCCCAGGGCATAGTAGCTTCTGGTGTAAAGTTTGGAACAGTTGCCTCAAATACTTTTCGCTTCATTTCCGCATCGATACGTGCGTATACCTCAGTCGTGGAAATGTCAGCATGGCCCAGAAAATCCCGGATATAAATCATGTTTATTCCAGCCCGCAGTAGGTGCATGGCCTTTGTGTGTCGTAGCACATGTGGTGAAATAGTATTTGAATCTAATGCAGGAGAGGCTTGCTGTGCATATCTTTTCAAGATATAGGTTATACCGTATCGAGTAAGCTGTTTTTTGTTTTTGTTATAAAAGAGTGGGGTCTCACAGGGTGCTTTTGAAGCATGGAAGACAGCGATATACTGGTCCATTAGCCTGCAGGTTTCTTTCATTAAAGGTACCTGTCGTGCTTTCCGTCCCTTTCCAGTCAGAATCACCATGGCAGGATGCTTCAAACTTATATCTGCCAGTGTTAGGTCAGCCAATTCCTGTACTCTGGCACCGGAATCATATAAAAGTACCATAAGCGCCAAGTCTCGTATTCCATGAAAGGTCGACGCATTGGGCTGTGAGAACAAAATTGAGATTTGCTCCTCTGTTAAGAATGTAACCAATGGATTATCATGCTTTTTGGGGCGCATATTCATAATATCCACGCAGTTCATCATGTTTTCAGGATATCGGTACTGGACATATCTTGCGAATGCCTTCAATGCAGCCAGTCTTTGATTTCGTGTGGTTGCTGACACTTTTCTTGAATTTTCTAACCAATCCAGAAATTCAGACACAAGATTCATGTTAAGCATCTTTAGGTCAACCAAATGAGCTGCTACTCCCTTTTCATTTAGCAAAAATTGCAGGAGTAGCTTAAATGTATCTCTGTAGGAGTTGGCTGTATTGGTGCTCAATCCGCAGGTACAGGGAAGATACTCTGAAAAATAGCCGGTTACTGTTTTGGTAAAATCAGTCTTTTTCACTTAATACACCTCCGACTACCGGAATAATTCCGTTGAAAGCATTATCAAGTTTTTCGGAAAGCTCAGGGAATGCAACAATTGTCAAATGAAGATACCAGCATGTTTCTCTGTAGCTTTTGTGACCAAGGTAGGCAGCTAATCTAGGCATAATTTCCATAGGATCATACCCGGCAGCGAGCTGCTGCTCAAGGGTGTGGACAGAAAATGTGTGTCTCAAATCGTGGACACGTGGTCCACGCCCGGTATGCGGAATTTTGCATGCAATGAGCAGCTCTCTAAAATTTTGGTATACAGTACCCGAAGCATAGTGCCCGGTTGCAGAAGGGAAAAGCCACTCTGTATCTTTCGGCAGTTTGTCATAATAATTCTGCATGTATATCTTGAGATTATCATGCACGGGAACCAGTCTGTCCTTTCCACCTTTTCCGTCTTTTACAGAAATGACACCAGTATCCAAATCAATGTCTACTTTCTTGAGATGGAGAATCTCGCTAACCCGGAACCCACAACAATAGAGCAGGCGGAAAACAGCGGGGAGAATAATTTCCCGAAGTGGAGCATTTTTGCGTAGCGGCATCTTGTCAGCCGCATCAAGCAGCATGAAGATTTCTTCTTTGCTGAAAATATACGGAATAAAGGTTGTGGTATTTCTAATCCTGCTGGTGTCTGGAACATAAGATTGTCCATCTCTGGCAAATGCAAAGGCCGCAAACGCGCGAATTGTATTGTGGCGGGGAATTTTTGACCTGTTGGCGAGATAGGGCTTTTGGGCATCCCACGCCGTAATTGCTGTTTGCGTAACAATCGGAGTATTAAACTCTCTTGCGACTAAGTGGTCAAATTCCTGAAGGTAATAATGCTGACTGGTACTTGTGTAGCCCTCTCTGCACCTTCGCTCTACATAGGCATACAGCATGGGTGCTAATGCACTGGTAAACTCCAGCTCTCTCATCTTGTCACCCCCAGTCCTAAACCGCATATTCTGAGCTGTTCAATGTCCACACGCAAATATGTGCCAGTAACATTGATATCGCTGTGGCCAAGAATCTGTGAAATACTTCCAAGAGAAGCACCATTTTTCAGCATGTTGGTAGCAAAAGACGAGCGAATAGTATGAACTCCAGAGTGTCGCTTCACCTCAAAATTAATACCTGCCCTGCGCATATATTTACGCATTTCTGCATGGAAATTGTTATGTGCGTTCAGCGGCTGAAAAGGTGCATTATGGCTTAGAAATACAATTTCGGAATCAGAAGTAGGCCTTCCATATTTTAAGTAGGAAATAATGGCCACACCAATTTCTTTACTTAGAGGAATACTCAATGGATTGCCTGTTTTCTGCTGAACCATTGAAATGCAATTATTTTTCCAGTCAATGTTAGAGTGTTTTAGCCCCACTACATCGCTTATGCGCAGCCCAGTTCTGGCAAGCAACAGAAAAATTGCATAATTTCGTTTGCCAACAGGGTTGGCTGTATCAATAACGGATAGTATGCGCTGGATCTCATCAGCAGTCCAAACCTGAGGTATTAGTTGCGGTGTGCGCTTTATGTTTGGAAGAAGGTGTAATAAGTTATGTTGGATGCATCCATGCTCGTACAGCCATTGCAAATAGACCGCCACCTGTTTACTTCTCGATCTACGAACATTGGGGCATATATTCAGGCAATCAGAAATTATATCCACAAATGCATGGATAGTTGATTCGTCGATTCCTTCAACCGAGGTGACCCCCGATTGGTGGATTGCTACTAGAAATACCCTAAGAGCTGCATAGGTATTTGAAAACCATGACGCTGAGTATTTTTGCTGTCTACAGTATGCAAGGTAATCTGCAAAAAACAGGTTAAATGCTGTTTCGTCGTACTTGATTTGATTTCGCATTTTCTTTCTTGGGATATCACCAGTCTTCCGAAACTCATCCAAAGCGTTCATGTGGCGAAGAGCATGGCGCATTCGAGAATCAAGCCTCTGTTCAGAAGAATTAACATCTACACCAAAATAACGCGATAAAAACAGTTCGGCAGTCTTTCGGTCGTAGTACTCCGATGTGGAAAAGTACAGGTATCGATTCCATGTTGCTTTGTACACCCCGAGAGTACTCTTTTGATGGCCCTTATCAAGCAAACATTGTTCCGTACTACTCATCAGATCCCTGATGAGTATTTTTTCTGACTCTTTCATAACGTTCCTCCTCATATTCTGCTTGGGCTTTGCCCTGCATTATGTAGAGTACTACAATTGCAGATGCGAAAATTGCCAGACTATATCAGGAGGTTTGAGGGCGTATTTTATTTGCTACACATAATCAACATCTACACATTACAAATG
>RZYP01000375.1 GCA_009930275.1 Negativicutes bacterium | reverse complement strand
AAGCTTTTACACTCTAGAAATTCGAAAGCGTGGCAATCAAGTGCGGGTCTATTCCTCTGCATCCAATACACTGCGCTTTACAGCCACTTGCTCGGATGTCACAGGCTATGCAGGTATTCGTTCGGATAATAAAGTCCATTGTCAGTTGCTTCGCTTAGGTGATGCCTGGACCTATGAGCCTTATGAACGCTTTGATGTGCTTATGCCCGATGGAACATTTAAATCTTATGGCAGGCTATCAAGAAGTAACTGTTCTTGGGATGATGAGTTTCAAGTGTTTACTTTAACAGCAGACCTTGAAGAATCAGCCACTAGGAGTGAGAGCATCTCACTTGATTATGATTTTTTTCATTCGGATATGATGCCGTCCATTCAGTGTGGAAAGGACTATAGTGTCACCATCATCCCAAGGGATATCAACATCTGGATATCTCGTCTTTTCTTAGGTGATGGAGATGGATTTTCCATTCTCTATTATCAGGATGTGGATAGCCTTGTGTACTGGGCAAATGAAGCAGCTTATCGGTGGAAACTTCGAGGCATGTGTATGTGGTCACTAGGGCAAGAGGACCTAAGACTCTGGGAGTGGCTACCAAAGCAAATAGAGTAATCAAAGGAACATCTGCAAACGTAGGTGTTCTTTTTATTTCAACAAAAGGAGGATTTTTAAATGAAAGAAGTATGGAACTGGATCCAAGTTGTGATAACAGCAATCGGTGGATTCTTCGGATGGTTTTTAGGAGGAGCAGACGGATTTTTATATGCGCTACTGGTCTTTGTAGTTATCGACTATCTAACAGGTGTCTTATGTGCAATCGCTGATAAGACCCTATCAAGTGAAGTGGGATTTATCGGAATCAGCCGTAAAGTGCTGATTTTTGTTTTAGTGGGTGTGGCCAATATTTTAGATGTCTATGTGATTGGTGATGGGAGCGTACTAAGAACAGCGATTGTTTTCTTCTATCTATCAAATGAGGGAATTTCGCTGTTAGAAAATTCAGCTCACCTTGGACTACCTATCCCAGAAAAACTAAAGGATGTATTAGAACAGCTTCATAACAAGAGCGACGAGGAGGAATAATCATGAAAACTAAAGGAATCGATATCAGCACGTGGCAAAAACCAAGTCAGATAAACTACGACCAACTTGCAAAAGAGGTTGATTTTGTCATTCTACGTGCAGGATACACCGGTCACGGTACAGGAGTGAGTTTACACAAAGATGATTCTTTTGAGCAACACTACAAAGCCTTTCACGAGAGAGGTATTCCTGTCGGTGTTTACTGGTACAGCTGTGCCAATACCAAAGCCAAGGGCATAGCAGAAGCGAAGAAATGCCTTGAAATTATCAAAGGCAAGACCATCTCCTACCCTGTATTTATTGATACAGAGGATAATTATCACCAGCGACCAAGTGGCAAGAAAGCCATTACCGATGCT
>RZYP01000374.1 GCA_009930275.1 Negativicutes bacterium | reverse complement strand
CCTCGACCTGCGCCTCCCCCATCCCGTCTCCGATGAAGAGAAAGACATACTTCGCCCGCTCGTTCGCGCCTCCGAAGGCCGCGGCGGCGAAGAGGAGCAGCACGAGCAGAACCGCGCCGATGGTGTGAAAAATTCTCTTCATTCAAAGCTCTCCTCCTCAAAAAACGCACTCTCCAAGCAAAGCCGTGAATCGAATCATTTCTCGAAAATGCCAGGTTGAGCCAGTTGTTACATCATCACTCTTTTCGATATATTAGAGAGTATCTCCAGAATAGGTGTCGTTTTATTTCTACATTTCCTAAAACACTATTACCTATCTGCCTTATCTCTTTTAGTGTTGTATATTTATCATATTGCAAGTGAGGTCTCCACAATTCCTTTTCTTCACGTGTCGCAGAAAATGTCCCTCTATGGATTAAATATGCAAATGGATTGAGTATCTTTGCAATAAATGACAAGAAATACTCATAGAGAGTATCT
The DNA here is from genome assembly GCA_009930275.1 of Negativicutes bacterium. Next base: position 962 of record RZYP01000374.1, on the reverse strand, counting down.
ATTTTATATAAATCAAGAATTACTAACATGCCGTTGCTCTTCAACTTATCGTAAATGTGGTTTAATACAGATGCATACTCTAAATGATGAAAAGTTGCTATAGATATTATCAAATCATATTTCTCTTCAGTGGTTTTCAAGTATGTTTCAACATCTACATTTATAAAATCCACATTTGAAGGATTATTTCTTTTTTTCGCTTCATCGATCATCTTCGGGGATACGTCAATACCAATAACTTTTTAAGAACAATGATGAGAGTTTTTTTGTAAATTCTCCCGTACCGCAACCGATATCCAATGCTACCCCTTGTGTTGTATTTATTTTTGACAACAAATGCTTTTGATACTGCTGATTATGGTCCCAGCAATCTGGCAGTTCCGATATTTTATCAAATTGAGAAATGACTTCTTTTGAAATTCCATTATTCATAGTGTTCCCCTCTTATAAAACGAGCATACTACTCAACAAGCACGTAGTAATATCAACTGTACAAAGAATAGTTTCATAGTATTTACGCCGAACCGGTCCGGGTGTTCTTCCAACTGCGCCGCTTCGATAACCGTCGGTTGCTTGGCTTCCAGCAATCTCTCTTTCAAACACGCCCACTCGTACGTCGAGTAACCTACTATAAGCAGGATGGCTATGTCAAGATCCCGATCTCGTTCCGTGACGGGGCTGTTTTTCGAGCAGAAGCATGATGATTCTGAGTAATACCCTTCCCGCTCCTGCAATAAAAAAAAGGGAGGATGAGGCAGATCGTCTCAGAACGTTCGTCAAGCGAAAAAGAGCGGGGTCACGATGCCGGTGCGTTGAAATCGGTTCATTCAGCGCTCTCCACAGGTACGACCTCCGCGGCGTTGCCTTCGCGGAAGAGCATCCCTCTCCTGTCGAATCAGACGACGCTTCTCCGGAGAATGCCACTGCGCTTCTCCGAGGGCTCCTTCGTGAAAGTCGGTATG
>RZYP01000373.1 GCA_009930275.1 Negativicutes bacterium | reverse complement strand
AGATTGTACCTCTCGCCGTTCTTCTGTTTGCTTAATTCGTATTCTGTTTTTCAGCGACCCTTGCCCGCACCGATTCATAATCAGGGTATTCAAGGTGATTTTTAAACTCCTTTGAAGGATGCTTACGGCCAAAGGAATCCCAGTACGCCTCTTTGGTCATAGAGACATAATGCAGCGCTCCATTTCGGTATTGCTTAATCTGAAAGAAGTTATGATAGATAAAAAATCCTATTACGATTATTGTTGCTATTGCCGACCAGCTTTTCTTAAAGCCAAAGCGCACACATGCCGCGATGGGAATGGCAAAAACAGCATAGAAGTCCACGAATGGTCTGCTGCCGTAAGAGCCGCCATACCACCAGAAACACCAGGAACCAAGAATATAGACGGCAAGCACAAGAATGGTTGTTGCAGGCCAGAAGAGTTCGCGTTGCTTTTTATTAAGTAAAGGAAGCCCCAGAAACGATAAAATCATTAAGGGAGTGTACAGAAGCCAGCCTTTGCGATAGCTGAAAAGGATTTTTCCTATTGCGGGGTCGCCCCAGAAAAATGCTCCCTCGCCACTATAGCTGTTGTAAAACCACTGCCCGGAGAACTCATGCCAGTAAAGAAACTGAGGAACCCACACCACAAAAGCAAAACCTATCATTACCAATACCATGTACCACTTTTTCAGCAAGAATGATATCCGTTGTGAGAGATCCCTGAAGGAAGTTATGCCCCACAATCCAAAAAGCAGAATGATAAAAATATTGCTCGGTCGTATCAGAATTACCATTCCCGTCACCAGCCCCAGAAACATAACATCACGCCAACGCTTCTTCTCAAGCCACTGAGAGAGAAACCACATAAACAGAGTGATAAAGGTGAAGCTGTAAAGATGCGACATGGGGCCTTCGCGGGTTGCATAAAACGCCAGGTTTGTACCTAAAACCACAATAAACAGTGTGATGGCAACAGCATAATCCGGAAAGTATTTCCTTAATAATTTTCGTAAAAAGAATAAAGCAATGAAAAGATAAATTATTGATGCAAACTGAATTGCAATTTCATAGGGCAAAGTATAGCCATTGGCAGTATACCCCAGGGTGGGAGCCAATGCATGAGCAATAAGAAAAAACGGCGTATAACAAATTGCCAATCCCGTAGTATACTGAATAAAGCGTTTTCCTTCCGGCGTCGTTCTGAACCAGATCTTTCCCCAGATATCCTCTTTGTTCTCTTCATCCCACAGGTAATCAAACTGTCTGTCGTGAAAAATAAACGTAGCCGGTAAATAGGCATAATAACCCTGAACATCACTTTGAAACACACCTCTTTTGGTGTTCCAAACCCCGAAGTTGAATGTCATAATCGTTATTACAATAATTATGGCAGCTATCGCGATTGTGCTGAGGTGGTTTTTTACCTTATGATACAGATCCATCATTTTCATTGAATTC
>RZYP01000102.1 GCA_009930275.1 Negativicutes bacterium | reverse complement strand
GGAAACTGGAACAGGGTGGAGGGCTTCCGCCACGCCTTCGCCGAATAAACTACCTGTATAACAAAAATAAGAATAGGTCATTAGTTAACTGATGGTATAGAATTTTGACTCTAACCCAGATAGCCACTGTTTGAAATCGTGTGTGTTTGAACGACTAACATAGAGGCGTTCTGGTGTAGAAATGGTAAGGTTTAGAGCTAATCGTCCGGAAAACCAGATGGTAGCATCTTTTACGGCTTGGCGGGATACAATGCACTGCCTATTGATACGAAAAAACAGATATGGATCTAACTGCTGTGAGATATTTTCTAAAGAGTCATCTATCACATAACTGGCATTTCTGAACGTAAAAACTTTCAGTATTTTGTATTGTGTATAAAAAAAAGCGATCTCCTCTGTAGGCAGGGGGATTAATTTATCCTTATGTGCCACCAGAAGCGCCTTCTTGTAGGCTGATTCACGACTCAGTTTTAGCAGCAACTCTTTTATAAGAGTCGAATTATCCGAATCTTGAATATGAGATAATGTTTTAATTTTTGTAAGTGCACGGTTGAGGTCATCTTTGTTGATGGGCTTCAAAAGATAATCGATGCTGTTTACGCTGAAAGCTTTCAATGCATACTCGTCGTATGCTGTTGTAAATATGATGGGTGCGTCGATCTTTATCTCTTTGAAGATTTCAAATGATGAACCATCAGCCAAATGTATATCAAGAAAAACTAGATCGGGCATAGGATGATTACGGAACCATTCAACACTCTGACCAATTGTCTGTAACCCGGCAATAATCTCTATGTCGGCATCTGCTTCATGAATCAGGTGCATGAGATGGTTTGCTGCTCTTTTTTCATCTTCTACTATTACAGCCTTCATATCCTATAGAAAATTAATTGTTTATGAAACTTGATCTTTTGGCGATTGCAGTGGAAGAACAACTGAAAAGAGACCATCAGCATCAGAAATGATGATTTCTTTCTGGAGTTTAAGCCTGAAACGTTCTGAGAGATTAGATAATCCTATACCACTGCCACTTTGAGGTCTCTTTTTAGGTCTTATCACATTGGTTACGGTTACGATCGGATCAGGTCCCACAGAAATAGTTACAACCAATGGTGTTTCCGCGGATAACACATTATGTTTGATCGTGTTCTCTATAAGTGTCTGGATACTCAACGAGACGATCTCATAGTTGAGGTACTGTTCATCGATATTGAACTCAAACACCAGACTGTTTTCATAGCGCAATTGCATAAGCTCAATGTAGCTACGTGCAAATTTCAATTCATTTTCAAGTGTGGTAGATTCCTTGTTCGATATCACATACCTAAATACGGACGAGAGTTGCTGTAAATAATTGCGTGCTCTCTCCGGCTCCTCATCTATCAGTGAATCGAGCGTATTGAATGTATTGAACAAAAAATGGGGGTCCAGTTGATTCTTGAGGGCCTCGAACCTGGAACGTGCATTCTCCGCTTTCATTGCTTCGTATTCAAATATAATTTTTTGTTTTTGAGAGGATAAATAGATGATAAACGAAAAAGAGAAAACAATAACAGCAAAAACAAAATCCTTGATTAATGGTCCAAGACGTGCATTTGGCGGTATATGGTCCACATCTGCCACCGTATACATTAATAGCGATGTGATAAAATTAAAAAGAATTGCGGTGGCGAAGGTTGCCACGACTGCAATGATAATCTTTTTTCGATCTTTTGTTCTGCTTTCAAGGATCTTTAAATTTACTGCGAATAGTACAAAAAGATAAAGATATGTTCCTAAAATGCCAATAACAGCTGCCCAAAAATTGAAATCTCTTTCAAAGTGAGGCTTCTCTCCCGAAGGGATAAAGGCAGAACGACCAAAATACAACACTATCGCTATCATTAGCGATAAGATCAAAAATGTAATAGTGGCGTATTTTGCCGCTTCTTTGGTTGTTAATTTTCCATATTTCATAGATAGCGATTCTTATCATAAGAATGAATAATGATCGTAAAAGTAATGAATAATATTGATACGTATTCTCTATTCATAACGCAGTGCATTGATAGGATCGAGATTAGAGGCTTTCCTGGCCGGATACCACCCAAAAAACATACCAATGGCAGCACAGACAACAAAAGAAACAGCCATGATCGGGATATTCAGCACAAAGGTCCAGCAAAGCAATGTAGAAACGGCAAATGAAAGTCCTACCCCAAAGATCATTCCTATAATTCCCCCTGCAATGCTCAATATGGTGCTTTCATACAAGAATTGTCTAAGTATATCTTTGTTTTTTGCTCCCACGGCCATGCGCAACCCTATTTCCCGTGTACGTTCCGTCACAGTAACATACATGATATTCATGATTCCTATACCTCCCACAAGTAATGAGATGGCAGCTATGGCAGCCAATAGAATGGTAAGCATATCGGTTACAGAGCTTAACATGTCGAGAATCTGCTGCTGTGCAAAAACCTCAAAATCGTTTTCATTCCCATCCATGATCATATGCGTCTTTCGCAGGATGGACTCAATATCCGAAACAGCCAGTTCCGATACAGTTTCTGACACAGCAGAAACCGATATCATGTGAAGGTAATTGATTGCAAGCATACGTTTCTGCACGGTTGTGTAGGGCATGATGACCACATCGTCCTGATCCATACCCATCATGTTCTGTCCCTTGTCTTTAAGTACGCCAACAACCTTGACGGGTATTTTCCCAAGTCTGATCACTTTCCCTAATGGATTCTCTCCATCTGAAAAGAGGTTATCTGCCACTGTCTGACCTATTACACAGACTTTTGCAGCGTTTTTGACATCATCGGCTGTGATGTTGGAGCCCGAAGCAATTTCATATTTGTTTATCTCGAGATAATCCTCATTTACACCACTGACAGACCCTGGCCAGTTATTCGCTCCATAGACAATCTGCTGTGAGGCGTTTACTACCGGAGAAGCCATGCTTATATTCGCAGAGCCAGCCAGTATTGCTTCCACATCGCTTGCTTTAAGTGTCTGCACATTTCCCGAACCAATATTTACACCACCCTGTGTTTCGCTTGCACGCATCACCATCACCGTGTTTGAACCCATTGAGGATATCTCTGAGGAGATGCCTTTTGTCGAACTCTGCCCAAGGCTCACCATCGCTATCACTGAAGCGATACCGATAATGATCCCGAGCATTGTAAGCATGGCCCTTGTTTTATTTCGCATTAACGCTTGCCATGCAATTTTCATTAGATTGATGATCTTCATTCTTTGTCTATTTAATTGTCCATACTGTTTTAAGCGTGTTCTGTGATGTCAATAACTTCGCTTACAGGAAGGTTGTCCAGAGCCGCTTTTGCTGAAACTGTTTCTATCGCTTCATCCTTGATGATATTCCCATCACGTAACATGATGGTACGGTTCGTGAAAACGGCAATGTCCGATTCATGTGTAACGAACACGATGGTCTTCCCTTGAGAATTGAGCTCCTGAAAAAGACTCATTATCTCGTAGGATGTCCTTGTGTCAAGGTTTCCTGTAGCTTCATCAGCAAGCAGCATCACCGGATCATTTACAAGAGCGCGGGCAATTGCCACGCGCTGTTGTTGCCCACCTGAAAGCTGGCTGGGAGTATGATCCATGCGATCTGATAATCCTACCTGCTCCAAAGCTCGAATAGCCCTTTTGCGCCTGTCGGTACTCGAAACAGTGTGGTTGTACAATAATGGTAACTCTACATTCTCAAGTGCGGATGTCCTCGGTAGCAGGTTATAGGACTGGAATATAAATCCTATCTTGCGATTTCTTATCGTGGACAGTTCGTCTCTTGTGAGGCCACTCACCGAGGTAGCATCTAAGAAATAATCCCCTGCGGTAGGTTTGTCAAGACATCCCAGAATATTGAGCAGCGTGGACTTGCCACTGCCACTTGTTCCCATTATACTGACAAACTCACCTTCTTTAATATCGAAGGATACGCCTTTCAAAGCCCTTACTGTTTCGCTGCCCATCTTAAATTCCCGTTGCAGTCTCTCTATCTTAATAATTGTTCCCATTCGTTAATGCTATTATTATATTCCGAACTTTCGCATGTGTGACAAGCAAAGCTAAATCACTCTATATTAAATGTATATATGCACCCTTAATGGGGTGAGATGCGAAGATTTCGTTATATTCAAGTTACATACCTCCGTTCGGTCCTCCGTGATTACCTCCACCCGGAGGAGCTGGCAAAAGGCTCGTATTTTTCTTCTCAGCTTGGTTTTTTTCCGTTGAAGCGGATAAGATTACCTCCTGACCTTCCGTCAATCCTGATCTGACAGTTAAAAATATGCCATCACCCAACCCTGTAACGATCTGCTTTCTCTCGAGTTTGTCGCCTGATTTGACCCATACGCCATGGTTATCGTTGACTATGTCTCCTGCTATATCTGCATAATCCGCAACCTCTTCATCCATTTGGAAGTTCAAAGCTTCTACAGGTACGAGCAATCCCTTTTCCGAAGAGACAATGATAGCAATCTCGGCAGTCATGCCGGGTAATAACTTCTCGTCGGGATTGGGTGCATTGACGATCACCGTGTATGTCACTACATTGGAGGTGACAACCGGTTGGAGGCGTAACTCGCTCACCTTGCCGGTAAATGTATCACCGGGATATGCGTCTACCGTGAAGTTCACATGCTGCCCCACCTTTACCTGTCCTATGTCTGCCTCATCTACATCCACTTCAACCTGCATCTTCGTCATATCTTCTGCTATGGTAAACAGTGTTGGCGTGGAAAAGGCTGCGGCCACTGTCTGGCCCGTGTTAACCGCACGGTCAAGAACGACACCTTCAATGGGTGAGTAGATATATGCGTAGGAAATATCAACCTCGGCTTGCTTTAGCGTTGCTTTGGCATTTTCATACGTCGTCTCTGCTTGATTGCGCCTGTTGATGGCTTCTTCATATGAAGCCTGAGTGGATGCTTCCGCTTCATATAGTGTTTTCACTCTCTCATAATGCTGGGTTGCGTAGGAGAGATCACTCTGCGCAGCTCTTAAGGATGCCTTTGCCTGATTTACTTTTTCCATAAGTGTATTTGTCTCGAGTTGAGCAAGTATCTGCCCTTTTTTCACATGAGAGTTATAGTCCACATATATCTTCTCAATCACACCCGAAACCTGTGTTCCCACTTCAACCACCTCTACCGGTTGTACATAACCTGTGGCCATTACGGTTGTTTCTACTTTTCCCTTGTTGACAGTAGCGGTAGTGTAAGATACACTTTTCTTTCCACCTGTCAATAATACCAGGACAGCTACTAGGATGATAACAGACCCCGCTAGAAGGATCATCTTTAGTTTTTTTTGTTTCATTTTTTTCTTTCTGTTTAATAATTCACAATGTAACCGGGTTGCCCATATACACATCCAATACTTTCCGCCTGAGCATAAAGCTATATTTGCTTTGTATATAATCGTTCATTACATTGATGTAGTTGTTTTGTTGTTGCAATAACTCCACTGCTGTAATGGACCCTTGTTCAAATTTCTTTTGGTATGCCTGAAATGAAGCGAAGTAGGCATTTTGACTAACTTGCGATGACTTGTATTTGCTTTCAGCCAATATCACACTCCTGTATTCCTGTATAAGTGTTTGCAGTACATCCAATTCTGTTTGTTTGCGTTCAAGCTCAGCTTGTTGTAAGGCAATACGACTTTGTGCTACGTTGGATTTTGTGCGGCCATTGTTGTATAGAGGTATGCTAAGTGTAATGCCAATCTGTTCGTTTAACCTGTCAGATAACTGTGACCCATATTGGGTGTAGTTATTCATATGACCTGAACCGATACTTGCATTCAAACTAATCGTGGGTGAATAAGCCGATCGTGTGATGCTTACCCCGGCTTTGGCTATCTCTACATTGTAATCGCTTATACGCAACTCGGGTAATGATTCGATTGAACGTGAAACCACCTCTTCTTCCGATGGCATTATACTCATCAGGGTCAGTACAGCATCGTCAGGATAGATTATCTCTATGGCTTGCGATAGATCGAGCGACATAAGTTTTTTCAATGTATTCAAACTGTTATCACGGCTTATTGTTGTTTCCAGTTTATTGCTCAGATCTTCTGCATATTGCGATTCGAGTAACAAGTAATCACTTCTTAGTATATCACCTGTATCAAATCGAGCCTTTCCCTGTTTCACCTGTTCTGCACTTGCTTTCAGCACAGCATCCTGATAACGGAGAAGCTCTTCATTCCCAAGGAGTGTTAGAAAAGCTTGTAACAACTCTATCGTCAGGTCATTCTCATATTGTGCAGTGCGGAAGGCCGACAGTTCAGCAGAGAGCCTGTTTTTCTCGATGGTATTGTTTATATACCCTCCCTGATAAAGGGTTACACTACTGTTAAGTGAATAATTTCCGCTCCAGTCGCTTCCGGTGATATTGGAATGGTTGTAAGTCTCACCGATGGAGGCATTGAGGTTGGGTAATCGCTCCAATTTCGATTGTTGATATACCTCCTGATTGATCGATTCGTTCAGTGCTACCGATTGGAATTTCAAATTGTTTCTATTTGCCATTTCAATACAATCCACTAAAGATAACCTCAATACTCCACCCGTAGATTCTTGCGCTGTGATTGTCAATCGCGCTGCTATTCCGATGAATAGGAATAGAAGGATTTTTTTCATATCAAATATTTTTAATTTTGTTACGAAGACAAAAATACCCTCTACAAATGAAAGATTTGTTGAAAGATAACTCAGTGGTTAAAAAAGGAAGCTGATATGCATTGAGAAACGATGAATGGTAATTTAGTTTTAGTGAAATTTGTTTGCGAAATAACAAAAGTCAAGGTTGGGAAGTAATCTTGTTTGCTGGTGAAATGTTCAAATATTAGAATAACCCATTATTCTGTCTTGAATAGCAATGTAAATTTATAAAATAGTGTATATTTGAGGCTAATTGCCATTTAACATACGTTTATTGAAAGTTCATCATGAAAAGGATCCTGCTTTTGGTTGATTATTCCAGTGAGTTTAGCCGTCGCATACTCAAGGGATTGATACAGTACTCTAAGGAGCATGGACCTTGGAT
>RZYP01000101.1 GCA_009930275.1 Negativicutes bacterium | reverse complement strand
GCACAGAGCCTCGTAGATTTGCTTTTAGACGAAGTCCCGGAAGTCTCAAAGCAAATTGTTGAACTTGCACGCTCTTCACTGTTTGCTCTTGTCGATGAAATACAGAAGCAGAAACAGCTTTTAGCAGTAGAGTGTAACGAATATACCAAGACAATACTCACACTTCAAGGAATTGAAGTTATAAGTAATATTGCTAAAGAATTTCGACAGCATCCCAAGTGTATAGGGAAAAATTTAATAGTTGCAACAGACAGTGAAAATATTCAAGTAATTACAGACTACACGCTGTTGAGAAGAATACTTGTAAATATGGTTGTAAATGCTCTTGAGGCTACATGCGCTGGCGGAGATGTGACAATTGGACTGCAAAAAAATGAAAAATTTGCTCAATTTTGGGTACATAACAAGGAAGTAATACCTGAACTCACCAGGTTGCAAATATTCAAGCGCTCATTCTCGACAAAAGGGGCGGACCGAGGATTAGGGACATATTCAATCAAGTTACTTGCGGAGAATTATCTTGGAGCATCCGTTGGGTTTTCTTCTTCTGAAGATTCTGGGACTTGTTTTTGGCTGAATCTTAAAACTTCTCATTGAGTAAAATTTTTCTCTGTTCCTTGTAGTACGCGACCGGTCCAGGATTCACAGGAGTCTGTGAATTTGGCTGAAGCGATTTCTTGACTCTGGTTTTTGGACAGCCAAAGCGCAACCACTGACCCGCCAAAAGGATTGTTTGGCGGACGTTTGAGGACACATCAGACGTTCCTGAAGTTTTGGCGGATCTTTGGCAGCCTGTTGGCAGGACCGCCACTGTTCGACCAAAATCAGCCAAAAAGTGGCTTTCAGTTTTGGCGCAAGCCCTAATAATATCAATGGAAATAGCTATTTATTGTGGCATGGCATTCAAGAGGTCGTCAGTTCGATCCTGATCAGCTCCACCACTTATAAACGCTTCAAATGATTCTTGAATGCCGCTAGAAAGCCGTCCGAAAGGGCGGCTTTCTTGTTTTCCCCCGCCAAACAAAAATGTTGGCGCCCCAGAAGGGGGCAGCCTGAGATCTATTCCTTCCCCCTGAAGAAGCAAAAATGAACAGAACCTCTTGAAAATTTTCAAGGGGTTGTTGTCTGTTGCCCTTTTTTTGACTTCTGATCAGAAAATTTTGAAAATTGGACGGAGAGTGATGACCGATTTGACCAAAAGACGCTTGTGATTTGGAAGGTGATGATTCTCTGACGGTCTTGATGGTTTTCGGGACTGGTATTTCCAGGAGTCTGTGATTAATCAGAAATCCCCTTCTGGTCCGCACTCCAATCCGCCGTACTTACAGGTTACATACGACAATCCATCCTCGGTGCGATGCTTCTTTATTCGAATTTGAATCGAAATAAGAAGCATCGCACGAACGACGAGCAAGAATAAAAGCGCTGTGACGGAGAAAGAGTTCAGGCATGGAAGATGTTATATTGCAGTATCCTTAAAATGCTCATGGATTGTTGTGCAAACATCTCCAACATTATAACACTACTCAATTTGAGTCGTCTTGCCATCTTTGATAATGATAGTCCCATCAGTAGACTTTGCTACACTATTACCTATACAAATTAATCTGATAACTACAGCTCCATCACTATTCGCATGTGCATAGCTTCCAGAGCATGCGTCAGGTAAAGAGTTCAAGAAACGTTCTGCCTGAGCTACGTCAGACGGCTTAGCGCGTGAAGCGTCCAAAACTTTTTTACCTGCCAATCCAGATCCAGCAAGCAGAAGTGCTGCGAAACAAAGTGCAGTTATCTTTAGATGCATAATGTTTTAACTCCTCAGTAAAACAAATATTACCTGTTTTCTTCCTAAATTTTTCAATCACAATTGAGATAAAGAAATGGCTCAAAATCATCAGCACAGACCCGCTGTTCTAGTCATGACCCTTTTTTATTTATAAACAGTTAACCAACTTAATTTCAACGAACAGCATCTAGTTCCCCCAAAACGAATAAGAATAATCGTCCTAAATCGGTTATTTTATTCCTTATGCTATGTCCATCTTCTTCAGGCAACATCAATCTCTTTTCAATTAGCGCTTCTCGATGCAACGAAAGACGATTATTATTTAATACACTTATAAATAAGTCATGACTAGGAAGTTTTTCCTTATCTTTCATCGAAATGAAAATTTTTCCTGGTAAAGTTTGATGAAACTTTAGTGCTAATAAAGGATCCATGTTTGCAATTAAGTATTCAACATCTTTGTCAGATATATCAGTCAATATTTGCAATGCTTTTTTTCGAAATATGATCTCTTCTACGGTTGGAGTAATTGCAGGGGCAACAATTGAAGAAATCCATTCTAATCTTTTATTGCTAATCGGTTTCGTTGCCTCAATTATCGAATTTTCTACCAGAACTGTATATTCGTATGATTTTGTAAATTCAAGATTTTCTAAGCGTTCTAATCGAATGTTAAGATTTTCAATATAAGCAATTAAACGTTCAGCACGCTGACCTTGAATACGATCAATCAAATATTCAGTAATAAAGCTACCACATGGCAATACGCCTAAAATAGCTCTGTAAAGTTTAACTCGCTTATCAACAGCCTTTAGTTCCAGTGGTGAATTATTCATTGAAAAATATAACGCAAAGATAAGCCGTTCAGGCAAATGGACTGCCCGCATAGACAGAAATTGTTGTCCGGGGTCGGTTTGAGCGCTTAGTTTGCACCTTTCTTGCTTGTTTAGAAATTATACATCAACTATTTTTTGCATCGGATGCGTTTTTCTTTACTGACTCAATTCCACTATCCCGTGATGATGCTGAGTTATAAAGTTAACTAGTACCGATAACTTGGTGATTTGCGGCTTTCAAATTCGGGATTTACCAACACCATACGCCCTGGAAGACGTAGGCTCATGTAAAAATTAAAAACCTCCATACAACATGAGGGGGGATCGGTCTACGGTATTTTGGACACGTTTTTGGTTAATCAAGACGCTACGGTCACAGCTTCTTTCTGGTGGCTCGAACCTCTGCTGAAGTCTTGAAGACGTGGCAGTCAATGATCCATTCCCGGCACCCCCATCCAGCCCCCTCCTTGGGACAAAACAGCCCCTTCTTGGGCCGATCCCCCCGTTTCCCATGGCTGGGCAGACCCCAGCTCCAAAATTCCAGGAGAATTGGAACGTATGATTTTCAGGGGTCTGGGATTTTGGATCCTCAAACCCCTTTTCATCACCTCCGCCTACAGCCAAATAATGCTTTTTTCGCTGCTCAAGTACTCATTCCACTCAGCATCATCCATATTGAGCATCACAACCAAATCTATCAACGAAAGCGCCCATCCAATTCCATAAACAACAGACAACCCAACATAGACAACACCAGTGATATTGTTTTTCAGATAAAAATGATGCAGACCAAAAAATGCGGCTAATATCATAGCAATTGTCTTACTTTTTTCCATCCTCTTTGAAGGCTTAACCTCTTTTGTCTCTTCTTTTTTTTCTGAATAAATAACTGTGGAATTATCTCTTGGAGCCGTTACACTTCCAGCAATGCAAAGATTCGATGTTCCGAAAACGGCGAAGATCAGCACAAATGACATGAATCGTTTTACAAGATCAGACACAGCAGCCTCCAGATTAAAAAATATTCACCGACACCTGCATCAATAGCCACCCCCTAACACCTCGTAATAACACTTAAAACCTAGCTGCCGCTTAACTTGTTTCGTTTTGAAAGGAAATATTTTTTTGAAATTAACTTATCATTCAAGGTGCTTTCATTTTCTCCTATAATTTCAAATGTCATACATACACCGTCGATACCGTTGCAACACAGGCCTTGTTATACATTCTTGCATCGCGGTTTCATTACTGATTGAGCTTCACTTACGCATATCTCCGTTCTCCCGGAAGCCTTAGCTTCAGCTCCCCGGACAGTCATCGCCCATCCAGCCCCCTCCTTGGGACAAAACAGCCCCTTCCTGGGCCGATCCCCCCGGTTCCCATGATTGGGCAGCCCCCGGCTCCAAAATCCCAGGAGACTTGGAATGTACGATTTCCAGGGTCCTGTGATTTTTCCCTTGGACACCGTGACCCTTCCCCATGAGCCAGGTTATCCCTTCGATATCTCACCACTTTTTATCATCGGAGGACAACATGGACGAAGAATGGGTGCTGATCAGCAGCTACAGCAGGAATGAAGCAATCGCGGATGGCGTATTAATTGACATCACCGCCTTTGCTTCCCAAAGGGGCTTTCGCCTTCCTACGGCTGTTACTGCAACACTTCTAGGTAGATATCTTGAACCATCAGAAAAATTGAAAAATATGGGGCAATCCTTCGAGGGTCGTCTTCATGACCTTCTTTGGATGACATATCTTGCTGCTCAAAACAGCAAAGATTCTGATCGTGTATATTTTGAAGTGTTGTTTCTGAATGAATCATGCGGATATGACAGACCAACAATCATTGCTCACGTTGGCCCAGGAGATGATCGAGAACCAGTAATGACGATTATGCTTCCAGAGGATGATTAAAATGACCAATCAAAATTTTGATAAGATTTCTTACTATGATGATTTGATTGGTTGTCTGCGTTCTTTGGAAGATTTGTTTTTGTTGATGGGTTCTGTAGATGGAAGGGAGGAAAGGCTTGTCTATGCTTGTTCAGAGATAGGCATGGTTTTAACGGCGAGGTTCCGTGAACGGCTAGGGCTGATGATTCTACCAGACCATCCTGGCCAGACTACTTCTCCTGAAGAATAATCTGAGCCACGACAAGAATTGCCTGGGCCTGTTCTCTGGTCGCACCTGACAGCAGGCCCTCCAATTCTTGAACAGCTTTTTCTTTCGTCAGGACAGAACTGCCGAAATCAAAGATGCTGGACAGATCTTCATCCAAGGCGGCGGAAAGTTTTTCCACCGTGACCAAGGTCGGATTCCCCTTGCCTCGTTCGATCTCCCCCATATTCTGCAGGGATATACCGGCAATTTCAGCCAGCTGCTCCTGGGTCAACTCCTTCGCACGTCTGAGTCCTCGAATTCTTTTCCCAAATAATTCAAGAAGATTGACCATAAGACCATCCTTTTTGGATAGCTTATGCCCGGTAAAAATTTCTTTTAAGCAACCATGGTTTACTTTTTGCTCACAAATAGCGGCTATAGTGCGTTTTCTACGCATCCGCTTGGCCACAAAGGTTTCCTGTGAGCCAAAGGAAAAAACGCATCATAAAAACAGATCAGCAAACAATTACTGGAACTTGCTGCATGTCACTGACAATCAATCATAATTTGATGGCGATCAATACAGCCAGGAATTTGTCGAGCCACTATGGGAGTCTTGGAGTTTCAATTCGAAGGTTGTCATCAGGATTGAGAATCGGCACCGCAGCTGATGATGCTGCTGGTTTAGCGGTTCGTGAAATCATGAGGTCAGATATTGCGAGTCTTGGTCAAGGAGTCCGTAACGCTAATGACGCAATTTCGATGATCCAGGTCGCGGATGGCGCTCTTCAAGTTATCGATGAAAAGTTGATTAGAATGAAGGAACTGGCCACCCAAGCTGCAACTGGAACCTATACCGCCGATCAGAGGGCCATCATTAACGACGAATTCCAAGCAATGATGGCAGAAATTAATAGAATAGCCAAATCAACCGAATTTAATGGAATTAAAATTCTTGATGGAAATCCGATAACTGACCATAATACAACTAATAACACTGGGAAAATAAAAGTACATTTTGGATCTAATAACAGCTCATTAGAAGATTACTACTATGTTAACCTTGAATCTTCTTCGATAAATAATCTCTTTTCAATTGATTCATCCTCTGTGACACCTATTCCCCTAGAAACAGAATATATGCAACTCACTGAAGTCATGAGAATTGACTCAGGAATTCCTTCTGCGAGTAGAAATGGTCTTGTTGCTGTACAGAACTCAGTCGGTCACATTTTTCTTGCATGGACAAGCAATTTTCAAACAGATGGCGGAGCCTTATCTGGCTATGCGAGGTTTATTGATCAAAATGGAAATATTCTTACTGACGAAATCAAGCTAATTGACAATAACTTCGGAGCAGAATTTGACATCAATGCAATACCTAATGGTTCAAGCATTTATGTTACATGGACAGGAAGGGAAGAACCTGATACAGATCCAGATTTTGGAATATATGGACAAAATATTTTATATAATATTTCTAAAGATAATCTAGAACATATCAATACGTTTACAACAAACAGACAGGGAAACTCCGATGCAACAATACTCTCCAATGGGGATAAAATTATCGTATGGGACTCTGACCAACAAGACGGAGACGGTTATGGAGTATACGGGCAACGCATCAATAATAGTGGCCTTGTCGGAACTGAATTTATCATAAACGATGCTACACTAGGATCACAAAACTATCCCAGGATAGCATCTTTCAACAACGATAACTTTATGGTCGTCTGGACCGGAGAAGATAGCACTGGGCAAGGAGTTTTTGCAAAATTATACAATAGCAACGGAATTAATTTATCAGGCGAGTTCAAAGTTAACAACCAAGAAACTAGTAGTGAAATAGTATCAAATATAGAAAAACTATCTAATGGAAACATATTAGTATACTGGGAATCTCAAAATTATCCAGATTCAGTAGACATATATGGAAAAATATATGACCAAAACGGATCGATTGTCAAAGACGACTTCCTTATCAACCAGTCGACTAGTGGAATAAATAGAGATGCTACTGTAAACGCTACTGAAGATGGATTTTTTGCCTCATATTCTTCAGATCACACAGGAAGCGATACGATATACGGGACCGTATTTGACAATAATGGCTTACGGACATCAAACGAATCACACATCCCTTTCAACAACCCTTCTGGATCACTATACCTAGGAAATAATCGCATTATGATGACTGGAATTTCAGGAACAGAAGTTAATGTTCAAATATTCAACATGCCAACGAACACAGAATTAATCATCGACTGTGAATGGGCACCCCAATAGAGCCACCGATGGGCACCCTAATGGAGCCAGTCGGGGTGAGTGATTTTCGCTCGGACGGCCTCGTCTGGTTATGTGTTT
>RZYP01000018.1 GCA_009930275.1 Negativicutes bacterium | reverse complement strand
ATCGGCATCATCACCGCTGTTTGGTTTGCCGTAGTTCAAATCCAATTTTACTTTTTCGCCGAAGCTTACGCCGATGCCGTCCATATCGTCATCGAAAACGTTGCCGTCGCCGACTACCAGATCGTAACGTCCGCCTACTACGTCAAGGCCGCCGAGCCTGCCGTTTACAAAGGCACGTTTGAATTCGGTGTCTGATTCCTGACTGTTGGTATTGAGCGTCTGCGTATTCTCAACCATGCCTGTATAGCTCCAAGCGTCGTTTATCGCCCCGTTTACCCACAAACGGGTACGCAGTTCGGGGGCATAGCTCTTGTCAGCTCCGTCTACATCTTCATAAAGGGCACGTACTTCGCCGGTAATTTTGACGTTATCGCTTTTCTTTTCCAATTTAGCGACGCGTACGCCAAGATTGTCAAGTTCGTCAGCAAACTCTGCCATGAGTTTGTCGTTCGAATTAATTGCTCCTTTGGCATAGGCTTTGGCGACAATTTGCGCCATTTCGTAGCGCGTCATCAGATTCTCGCCTTTAAAGGTTCCATCCGGATAACCGTCCACTACTCCTGCAGCCGCGAGTTTATTAATTGATGCATAGGCCCAATGGCCTTGCGGTACATCCGAAAATGGATTGGCGGCAAAAGCTGTCGCCGAAATACCCAGTGCCATAGTCATTGCTAGTACTAATGTTTTGTTCATTAAAAAGCCTCCTTAAAGCTAAGTTTACATATGTATTTTAAAATGTCTTTAAGAATACTTAAAAACAAATTAATTCCTTTTATCCAATAGCAGCCACAAAAAAAAAGGGGCTCCGATGACCGCTGTTATCACTCCTGTAGGTATTTCCAACGGCAAGAATATGACCCGAGCCATGGTATCTGCAACAACCAAAAGCAACGCACCCAAAACACCTGAAAAAACAGTTAAGTATCTATAATCATTGCCTACCAAAAGCCTTGCGATATGTGGTGCTATAAGTCCAACAAAACCAATAGTTCCGGCTGCAGCCACTGCACTGCCAGCCAATACAGAAGCACACAGCAAAACGAGGAAACGACACCTTTCAATAGCTAATCCTAAACTGGCGCCAACCTCTTCTCCCAATACGAACAAGTTCATTCTAGGGCTCATATAAATCGCAAGGCAACCACCTAACAATGTATATGGAATAATTAATTGAAAATATTGCCAAGTTCTTCCGGATAGACCTCCCAAAAGCCACGAATATGTTATTTCCAAAACATCACTGTACAAAAACATCATTCCAGAGGTTAGGGCAGACAATAACGCTGAAACTGCTATGCCTGCAAGAACAATTGTCGAAACCGCATTGAAATTTCTTTTGACCGTTAGTCCATAGATAGCGCCGGTAGTGCATATAGCACCTGCAAAAGCTGCAAGGGGCACTAACGCCATATTCTGTGGAAATAATGTCATAATTATAATAGCGCCAAAAGCTGCACCGGAATTCACCCCTATTATTTGTGGCGATGCTAGTGGATTACGCAAAATTCCCTGCAATAATGCTCCGGCAACTGCTAAATTAAAACCGACAAGCGCCGCGAGTAAAATCCTCGGCAATCTTATATTGTGCAGAACATGTGACGCTATTGTGTCGTTACCGTTATTAACTAACGCAGCGCTGATATCATATATTGAAAACCTTAAGGTGCCCATGCT
Source organism: Negativicutes bacterium (assembly GCA_009930275.1). Next base: position 26,834 of record RZYP01000018.1, on the reverse strand, counting down.
TATACTAAAGAAAAGTGCGGCGACAAGGAAAAAGCAAGCGACTACGATATAATAAAACCGATAATTTTTAAGGAACAAAATGCCTGACTCACCCCATTAGTTTATCGAAATATCAGGGTAAACTAAACGTGCGCAAAGTAGCATCGCATTTTCTATACTGATATTTCCTGTATTTACTTCAGCCGGAAGTACATAAATGTTTTTATTTTTGACTGCTTTTAATTGAGAATACAAAGGATTGTGATAATATTTATACAAAATATTATCTGAAGCAGCGGCAGTTGCTGAGCTGTTACGTATAAAAATCAAATCAGGATCTTGCTGAATAATTGTTTCAATATCATAGGAAACGGCTGACCCGATACTATTATTTTTTGCAACAGGCAACTCTTCAGATACTACATTCTGCAAACCAATGCTTGATAAAATTTCAGAATGAAAGCTGTGTGGATGATAAACATAGATTTTATCTGTACTGTCCAATAGGATAATATAACTTTTTAGTGGAAAAGCTTGCATCTCTGCTTTAATTTTCTGAGACAAACCATTTATTTTTTTTATATATGCTTCCGCTTTCTCTGTCTTATCTAAATATATTGCCATCTTCCGCAGGATTCCCAAATCAACCCCGCTTTTTGAATCCAAATAATAAACCTTTGCTCCTGTAGCTTCCAAAGCAGCTCTTATACTGCCGTTAAAAGTGGTTTGAGCAAATATGATATCAGGCTGAAGGCTTTCAACTGTTTCCAGATTAATGCTCCGCTGCCTGCCAATACTTGTCAGCGCAACGCCTTCTGGTCGACAAGTATATTCCTCAACTTTTCCTATAGGAGTTATTCCAAGTATAAAGAGATTTTCCATCATAAGCGGTGTCAAAGCCAATACTCTTTTTCCCTGTACGTGCTGTTTATAATTGTTTGAACCGCAGCCAGTCGTTGTCAAAATCATAAGCAATAAAATACATGCCGCTAGGCTCTGCGTAAAAATTCTGCGCACTATATGCCCTCCCTTAATCCGCTGAAGCTCTCAAATTTCAGGAACAACTACTGGTTTTCTGCAAGCAGCAAAGCGGCAGATTTTCACATTAATACCATATACATCTTTAATCAGTGCCGGTGTAATTACATCCTCGGTCTTACCTTCCTTGTACAAACGCCCTTTATTAAATATAAATGTACGATCAGCGATGCCTAAAGCATGGTTAATATCATGCAGGACCAAAACAATTGTTTTCTTATATTTAGCCCTTAACTCGCTGACTGTTTTCAAGAGTTCCCATTGGCTTCTGATATCCAGGCAATTGGCTGGTTCATCCAATAGGATATAATTAGTATCTTGAGCAATAATCATAGCAATCCAAGCTTTCTGTCTTTCACCGCCCGACAGTTCGTTAAGCTGCCGCCCGCTTAGAGCTGCAAGCCCCATGTAGTCCAATGCCCATTCAATTTTTTCACTATCCAGCTTTGATTGGATCCAACCCATTCTTTGGTAAGGGCTTCTTCCTCTTGCAACTAAATCTCTTACGCTAATGTAATTAACTGCTTCAGGAGTCTGCGGCAAAAGCGCAATATGACGTGCTATCTTTTTTCTTTCACATCTTGAGAAATCATCGCCATCAATATTTACCTTACCGCTTGCCGGCTTATATAGACCGGCAAGACAGCGCAATAAAGTTGATTTACCCGAACCATTGGGACCCAAAAAAGCTATTATCTCATTTTTTTTGATTTCCAAACAAACATTATTCAAAACTTTCTTATTGCCATAGCAAAGGCTAATATCATCTGCGGTCAACAAAACCTTTCCACTCCTAATAATAATTATTAATTCGTTATGTTGCTCCTAAAAAGTTTTGCTGAATTCAATGCCCACTACAGCCCCTTCGTCATAGTAGTAGCCTTCCGGTGAAGCTCCGAGAGCTTGTGGGATTGCATAAATAGTCGCGTATTTTTTATTAGTGAGATTTTTACCGAATAAACTGATTTTAGTGTTTTTATCCAGCGTTTTGGTGATTGTTGCGTCTACCGTTGTATAATCTCCCACTTTCTGCTCGTTCATGTAATATTTACCAACTCGTCTTGCCATCAAAGTTGTTTCTACATCGCGGTTCTTATGGCTAAGCATCATCATATAAATGTTATGTGGGAAAGCTAAGCTGTCTTCGTCATTATCCGAAATCAAATACGAATACCCAGCCTTGTAATTAAAATGGTCACCAAGTTGGCCGTTAAATTGCAGTTCCAACCCTTTTCTTGCCAAGTCTGCCACTGAATATGACCTTTTAAAATACCACTGTTTCCATGGGAGCTTATTACCTTCGTCGTCCGTGGTTACCAATACATTTTTACCGGCGATTTTATAGTCCTGTATATCATATTTGAACAAAGTCAAAGCGGCTTTAAGTTCTTTGCTGTAATCAGCATTAATGCCAGCTTCGTATTTAATTCTCTTTTCATCTGGGAAATCTGCCCCTTCATTTACTCGTTTTGGCACATAACCATCAAAGTAATACGCAATACCTCCGTCCGTATAATCATCAGCTGGCTGTACCGAATAAGAAGCTTTAGCAGAAAATTTATAAATGTCATTAAGCTTGCGGGAAGCTCCAACTGTATAACTCGCAGCGTTGTTAGCCCATGTATCATTTATTTCGATCAGGCCTGTATTACCGTCATGGCGGTATCTGTCAATACCTTTAGTAATATGTTTTCGGTCAATCCTCATGCCGCCATCAATAGTCCATTTCTCATCGGGGCGATATTCATCATACAAATAATAGCCATAAAGTTCTTCATCGCGTTCAATGCCTTCATAATTAAACGCGCCGGTCGGCGAATGCCAATATATGGCTTGGCCTCCGAATTTCAAAAGATTCTTGCCGCTATTTACACTGTGACACAGATTATATTCTCTGATGTAATCCTCTTCATGGTAGGAATCATCAAAATTGTGTTGTATCAGGTCAGCTTCTACTTCGCTGTAGCCAAAGCTTAAAGTCGTTGTATTCTTATCATTCCATTTTTTAGCGGTATCTACTGAAAACATGATGGTATTTAAGGGGTCGTATTCCCAAATTGAGGATCCATACGCACCATTTTCTTTCATGCCGCGTTGTAATTGCCGTGATGCCTTATCAACATAAAGTGAAATATTGCTTGTCAAGCTTTTACCTTCATAACCGCCCTTCATCAAAAACGCATCAGAATCCTTAGCGTTATTCCAGCCGTCTTTTCCATCAGAACTTGATTGGCTATATGCAAAATCGTAATAATAATTACCGACTTTATTACCGTGTAAGAGGCTTACCTTTTCGGTGTCGTATGTACCGTAACTTACTTTTACCTCATTTTCGCTCTTGTTCGATTTTCTGGTTTTAATTATTATAAACCCTTGGTTTGGCGACCCAGTGCATAAAGTAAGTGCAGTTATCGGTCCCATTGTCAGAATCGTGGCATCTCTTACCAGTTTTACTGATTCAATTATATCAACAGGGAAATTAGCCAATACGCGCGAAGACTGTGACCACGGTATGTAAATACCGTCTATTAATATGCCAATATTTTCTCCTCCGCGATCACTGATATTGTTGATGTCCTTTCTGCCTTTATAACTAGTCATCATGCCTAACCCTTGTTCAATAATCTCTATGACACTTTTAGGATGCATCTTTTCTATGTCCTGACGTGTAAATATTTCCGTAGCGGCCTTACTGCTTTCGGGAACGGCCAATCTGCTGTATTCTGGTTCATTGTCCTTGTCATAATTGTCAACAACATAAATTGTATCGAGATTGTAGGATTCTGTTTCAGCATAGGCTAAAGAAGCATTAGTAAGAATTCCTACGAAACAAATAGCTGTTATAATCTTTATATTTCGTTGTCTTTCACGGCATTTAGATCGGGAAAACCCTTTATTAAGCTTTAACCCCATTGGCATCATTTACCTCTTTCCCTTGTCTGACGATGAATGTCTTATAAATGATTGACTTTCTAAAATCTGCTGCCTATTTGATAAATTGCAACCGCCATAACATAAGCTAATCCTGTTTGATAGGCAAGAGCAGCAAAAGTCCATTTCCAGCTGCCCATCTCACGCCTGATCGCACCAATGGCGGCAAAACAAGGTGAAGCTAAAAGAGTGAAAATCATAAAGGCATATGCGCTTGCAGGTGTAAACATTGTCTGAACAACCTGGATAAGGTTTGGATCTTCTTCAGTTGCCTCGCCTAATCCAGCCAGAATGGCGAAGGTCGAAACAACCACCTCTTTAGCAAGAAAACCGGATACTGCGGCAAAGGCTGCCTGCCAGGTGCCAAAGCCCATTGGAGAGAAAATAGGTGCAACAGCCATACCGATTGCTGCCAGCATGCTTTCTTCCGGGTCCACCATTTCCAGTGAGAAGTCAAAGGTTTGCAAAAACCACACTAGTGCGGAAGCGACAAATATTATTGTACCCGCTTTAACAATAAATGAACGTGCGCGTTCCCACATATGAATCATGACACCCTTGATTGTTGGCATACGGTATTGCGGAAGCTCCATAACGAAAGGCGCCGGTTTACCACCGAACGCAGCAGTTTTCTTCAAGAGGATGCCGGAAATTACCACCATGGCAATGCCCCAAAAATACATTGAAGGGCCTACCCAGGAATCTTCAGGAAAAAGTGCGGCTGCGAAAAGTACGAATACAGGCATCTTGGCGCTGCATGGAATAAATGGAGTAAGCATAATCGTCATTTTTCTGTCCTGTTCATTTTCAATCGTACGGCTAGCCATGATACCAGGCACTGAGCAACCGCTGCCAATAAGCATCGGAATAAAGGATTTTCCGGAAAGTCCGAAGCGGCGGAATATCCTATCCATAATAAACGCGACTCGAGCCATATACCCGCAATCTTCCAGAAATGAAAGGAAGAAAAACAATATCATGATTTGCGGGACAAACCCAAGCACAGCGCCTACGCCGCCAATAATTCCATCAAGCACAAGACCCTGCAAAGTTTCTGAAACTCCGGCTTCTTCCATCCAACCGCCGACAGCATCACCAACAGCTCCGAAAAGGTCTTCCATCCAGCCAATACTCATGTCCCCCAAGGTTTGAATAGAGACGAAGTAAACTGCCCACATAACCAAAAAGAAAATAGGCAGCGCAAGAATTCTATTGGTAAGAACCTTGTCAATTTTGTCAGAAGTACTTAGTTCATGCGGCTGGCGTTTCTTTTTGATGCATTTGTGAATAATTGAGCCAATATATTCATAGCGGGCATTAGTAATAATACTTTCAGCATCATCATCAGCCGCGTCTTCACATTGTGCGATAATCTTTTCTGCCTTAACCCGCACATTCGGCAGCAGTTTATGCTTCGCAAAGACTTTTTCATCACGTTCGAATACCTTGATAGCAAGCCATCTGGTAAGATAGTCGGGGCTTTCACCAGCTACAAGCGTTTCTATTCCTTTTAAAGCTTGGTCAATATTTCCTTTGAAAATAGGCAAAGAATATGTTCTGGCCTTAGTTGTCGCAAGGTTCACTGCTTCCTTCAACATTTCTGCAAGGCCACTGCCATTGACAGCTTCAATTGGGTAAACCGGGCAACCAAGTTCACGCGTTAGATTGTCAATATTTATTTCATCGCCATTCTTTCTGATTACGTCCATCATATTTAAAGCCACTACTACAGGTATGCCAAGCTCCAAAATCTGTGTTGTTAAATACAAGTTGCGTTCCAGATTAGTGGCATCAACAATATTAACAATTACGGAAGGTCTTTCATCAATCAAATAGTCTCTTGTTATAACTTCTTCAAGGGTGTAAGGTGATAAAGAATACACGCCTGGAAGATCCATAACTTCAAAATCACCGTGCCCCTTAAGCTTCCCTCCCTTCTTTTCGACAGTTACTCCCGGCCAGTTGCCAACATACTGAGTGCTTCCGGTCAATTCATTAAACAAGGTTGTCTTCCCGCAGTTAGGGTTACCAACCAAAGCCAAAGTTTTACTCATTTCTTCCTCCTCTTGTTAGCATATGCTAACTTTGCATTAAAAAAAACAGACTCTACTCTGTTATTCAACCAAAATATTTTCTGCATCTGCTTTACGCAAAGAAACCTCATAATTTCTAACATTCAATTCAATCGGATCCCCCAAAGGCGCTACTTTTCTCACCGTAACGGAAACACCTTTGGTAATGCCCATATCCATAATGCGCCGCTTGACACCACCTGCAATATTGATCTTGTTAACTACAACCGTTTCTCCGGCACTTACTTCTTTTAATGTTTTCATAGTTATCTCCTCATCCTACTAAAATCCTATTAGCCATTTCCCGACCTAAGGCAACGCGAGAATCCTTTACTTTGAAAATCACGTTTCCCGCTAATTCTGAAACTACAGTGACTTCACTTCCTTCTGTAAACCCTAATCCAGCTAAAAAGGTCCGCGTTTTGTCACGTCCCTGAATGCGGACAATTTTCCTAGGGTGGCCGGCTTCCAACATTGATGCGGGAATCATACCCTGCAAAGAGCATTCTTTTTTCAAGATCATAGCACTATTAAACATAATCCCCCTTCTTTCTTTCGGTTAGCTTCGGCTAATTACTGTGGTTAGTTTACCTCTGTTAACTAATGTTGTCAAGCATTTTTTCTTATTTTCCTATTTTCTTGTACTGTCCTTATATAAATGGTAAAATATAATATAATGAAGTCACATTATTCGCAAAATGGGGGTTCCTGATATGGTCATCCAAGAATCTGGCGAAGATTATCTCGAAACTATTCTTACGCTCCAAAAAAAGAAGGGTTGCGTACGTTCTATCGATGTAGCCGCTGCCATGAATTTCTCCAAGGCCAGCATTAGCCGGGCTATGTCAATCTTGAGACGTGAAAACTACATAATAATGGAAGCGGACGGCAATATTAAGCTGACTGATATCGGGATGGCCAAAGCACAGAGCGTTCTGGAAAGGCACCTGGTAATTACGGCTTTTCTCGAAAAAAATCTTGGTGTCTCACATGAAATAGCTGAAAGAGATGCCTGCCGTATAGAACATATTATCAGTCCAGAGACTTTCGACCGCATAAAGGAACAAGTGCATCAATAACTTCAACCAGTCTGTTCAAAAAGAACAGGCTGGTTTTTTCTTTTTTGCCATCTATTACCTCTTAGTTTACACTTCTGGCATTTTTTCTTTGATTTTATGAATTTTGTATACTTGTTATTCTACCCTTGTAAACCAAGTGTTAATTTTATAAAATATATTAAGTTAGTCCATAGGAGGTATAATAATGAAAAAAATTAAAACTGTTTTGGTTGCCAACCGCGGTGAGATAGCCATCCGTATCTTCCGTGCCTGCAACGAACTTGGCATACGTACTGTGGCAATTTATTCCAAAGAAGACATGCTTTCATTGCATCGCAACAAAGCTGATGAAGCGTACCTGGTCGGTGCAGGCAAGGGTCCTGTTGAAGCCTACCTGGACATTGAAGATATTATGAGAATTGCACGCGAGCATGAGGTTGATGCCATTCACCCCGGTTATGGCTTTTTATCAGAAAACAGCCAATTAGCCAAACGCTGTTCAGAAGAAGGCCTGCTTTTCATCGGCCCTAAGCTGGAACACCTGGTCATGTTCGGTGATAAAATCAACGCGCGCAAACAGGCTGAACTGGCCGGCATCCCGATGATTCCCGGCAGCAATGGCACTGTCAATAGTTTAGATGAAGTCAAAGCTTTTGTTGAAAAACACGGCTACCCCATTATGATTAAGGCGGTCAATGGCGGCGGCGGTCGCGGCATGCGCATGGTTAATAACTATGCCGAGCTTGAAGAATCCTATAACCGTGCCAAGTCAGAAGCCCTAAAATCTTTCGGCAGCGATGAAATTTATCTAGAAAAATACTTGCAAAACCCAAAACACATTGAAGTCCAGATCATCGGCGATGAACATGGCAATATCGTCCATCTTTACGAAAGAGACTGTTCGATTCAGCGTCGTCACCAGAAATTAGTCGAAATAGCACCTGCTTTTTCCCTTGATCCGGCATTACGCAAAGAAATTTGCGACGCAGCCGTAAAATTAATGAAGAATGTCAACTATGTCAGCGCCGGCACGGTTGAATTTCTTGCTACGCCTGACAACAAATTTTACTTTATTGAGGTTAACCCCCGTATCCAGGTAGAACACACTGTTACAGAAATGATTACCGGCATAGATATCGTCCAGACCCAGATCAAGATTGCCGAAGGTTACTCGATTCATAGTGATGAAATCGGCATACCGGAACAAGACAAGATCTATTGCCATGGACATTCAATCCAATGCCGTATTACCACTGAAGACCCGTCCAATAACTTTATGCCTGATACCGGCAAGCTGATTGCTTATCGCTCGGGCGGCGGCTTCGGCATCCGTCTTGATGGCGGTAATGCCTTTACCGGTTCAGTAATAACCCCTTACTACGACTCGCTCCTTGTAAAAGCGACCACTTGGGGCCTGACCCACAAAATTGTTATTTCCAAAATGTTGCGCTGCCTGAAGGAATTCCGCATCCGAGGCGTTAAAACCAATATTCAATTTTTAGAGAATGTGCTTACGCATCCGCAGTTTGTGACAGGTTCTTATGATACCAATTTCGTTGATGACAATACGGATTTGTTTATCTTCCAGAAACCTCTAGACCGCGGAACGAAACTACTGGCATACATTGCTGAAACTACGGTCAACGGCTATGCTAATGCAGGCGTGCAGCCAAAACCTGAATTCGGACCCTTGAAACTGCCTAAATATACTCCCGGTGAAATGCCGACCGGAACTAAACAAATACTTGACGCCAAAGGCCCTGAGGGTTTGGCCAAATGGCTGCAGGAACAAAAGGAAGTGCTCTTTACCGACACCACCTTCCGCGACGCCCACCAGTCCTTGTTCGCTACCCGCCTGCGCACAGCAGATATGCTGCGGGTCATTGAACCTACGGCCTCCAAACTACCCAACCTTTTTTCTTTCGAATGCTGGGGCGGCGCCACCTTCGACGTCGCTTACCGTTTCCTCTACGAAAGTCCCTGGGATCGACTTGCGCAATTCCGCGAAAAAGTTCCCAACATCTTGTTCCAGATGCTCCTGCGTGGCGCCAACGCCGTTGGCTACACCAGCTATCCGGATAATGTAGTCAAAGAATTTATCCGCTTGGCGGCCAAAAACGGCATTGATGTTTTCCGCATCTTCGACAGCCTTAACAGCCTCGAAAATATGCGTTTGTCTATCGAAACCGTTCGCAATTGCAACAAGGTGGCAGAAGCCGCCCTCTGCTATACCGGCGACATTCTTGATCCAGCCCGCGATAAATACGACCTGAACTACTATGTCAGCATGGCCAAAGAGCTGGAAAAAGCCGGCGCGAATATCATTGCCATCAAAGATATGGCAGGACTACTGAAACCTGAAGCTGCCTATAGGTTAGTTGCAACCTTGAAGGATTCTGTAGACCTTCCTATTCACCTTCATACCCATGAAGGTTCCGGTAACGCCATCTATACCTGCGGCAAGGCCATCGATGCCGGCGTTGACATTGTTGACGTCGCCCTTTCGGCTATGTCCAGCGGCACTTCCCAACCAAGCGGCAACAGTCTCTACTACGCCCTGGCCGGTAATCCGCGCCAACCGAAGCTTGATATTGATGCTATGAATGAACTATCGCGCTATTGGGAAACTGTTCGCCCTTACTACAAAGCGGCTGATCAGACAGAATTATTCCCTAACCCTGAAGTTTATGTGCATGAAATGCCAGGCGGTCAATACACCAACTTGAAGCAACAATCCGCAGCATTGGGACTGCTCGACCGCTGGGAAGAAATCAAATCGATGTATCACACCGTCAGCATGATGTTCGGCGACTTGATCAAGGTTACGCCTTCCTCAAAAATCGTCGGCGACATGGCTCTTTTCATGGTGCAAAACAATCTTATTGAACAAGATATCTATGAAAAAGGCGACACCTTGAGCTTCCCGAATTCGGTAATAGAATTCTTCGAGGGCAAAATTGGCGTTCCTTACCAGAACTTCCCGGAAACTTTGCAAAAGATAATCCTCAAAGGCAAAACGCCTGTGCTTGGACGTCCCGGTGATACTTTGCCCCCTGTCGACTTTAGCAAAGTCAGAGAAGAACTCGCTGCCCTGGGCGCACCGACTACCGACGAAGCTGTAAGTTCTTACTGTCTCTATCCTAAAGTATTCTCCGACTGGGTAAGATTTATCGACCAATATGGTGATGTTGCCGTACTCGATACGCCGACTTTCTTCTTTGGTCTTACTCCCGGTGAAGAAGTCAATGTCGAAATTGAACCCGGTAAAATTCTCGTAATACGTCTGGTTCATATCGGTAAAGCTAATGACGACGGTATCCGTACAGTAAGTTTCGAGATGAACGGTCTGCCTCGCGAAATCGAGCTTAAAGACAAAAACGTCAAAGCCACCGGCATTTCCCGTAAAAAAGCCGACAAGAGCAATCCCGGTGAAATTGCGGCAACGCTTTCCGGTTCCGTCGTAAAGGTCTTTGTTGAAAAAGGTCAACGCGTGTCTAAAGGCGATCCGCTGGTAGTAACGGAAGCCATGAAAATGGAAACAACAATTGTTTCGCCGCTAAGCGGCATCGTTTCCCAGGTTCATGTTGTGACTGCAAGCAGAATTGAAAGCGGCGATTGTTTATTGGAAATTGACATAAACACGCAAGTGGCCATGAAATGAAATTGATTTATATCCTGCAATGACTAAAAGCAGATATTTGTTCTTAAACAAATATCTGCTTTTATATTTATGTTATAATATTTAAGCAAAACACATTGGAAAGGATTTACCATGAAAATAAAAACACGCCCTTGGCAAAGGGATAATAGCATATTTCAGTACGTAAAACAAAACATTGACGAGGACGGTTTTTTCACCGGCGACAACCTGCCTAAAGGAGAATATTCCTTCATCAACCCAGCCGTCGGCCTTGAGCTTGGCGCGGGCGATGCTTTTGTCATCATGTCAACAGAGGAAGATGACAAAAAGATTATGGAGGCGGTTTACCGGGCTATCAAGGAATATCTTAAGATGCCCAATGAAAAAAAACGCGACAACCTTTACCAGCTTGTTGCCTTCACGCAGTGTATTTCCTACTGTGAAAGCCTGGCAAACAAGTTGTCGGAAGAGGAAACCCTGCCTGTTGCGCTCCTCGAGCTTGCTCTGGACTGGCTTTATGAAGCCCCAAGCAGAGAAGCTGTTAAATTCTCCATTGTTGTCTGTGGTCTTTTCGATCTGGATGACCTGGAACAAGGAGAACACAAAAATATCAAAGAAGACCTCCGTTTATTGGCACGCTGCGATGAGTTTACCTATTTTGTCATTTTTGCTTTTCATCTGAGCAATATAGAAGATGAGCTCGATTTATGGGAGATAATCCTGACAACATACGGTTGGGGCCGCGTACACGCTATGGAAGCCGCTGAATATGACACGCCGGAACAAAAAGATTGGCTGCTCCGTCATGGCTGCGAAATCGACGTTCATTATCCCGCAATCTCTCTGCGCTGCGTCAAAGACGGCAATATGATGAATGTTTTGCAAAAACCGCAGATTGACGAAGAACTGTACCATGGAATTTTACACGCCTTAAATAATTATGTCGAATTTTTGCTGGATTTTGACACCGAGCAGGAGAACTATCCCAATCTCGCTACCATCAATACAACAGGCTTGCTAAAAGAACTTATGCGGCACATGGAAAAATTCTCCGGTTCAATCGAAAACATGGTCGGCATCATCAATCTGTCGAATAACCTGCAGCGACTTGCCGACGAAAACCGTTGGGAAACAATAGACGCCAATAACTGTCATCTGCTTATCAGCATGGCAGAAAAAATAATCTACAGCAAAGACTGGTTTCCGGAAATTAAAGCTAAACTTGTGGCTTCCGACGGCAGCATCAATTTCCTGGCTGTAGAATTCGCCTATGCGCTGAATATTGACATTTGGGACATGCTGGCAGATTTGCTTCACAATAATCCGGCTAACACTAAATTATACTCCTATTTGTTGGATACCGATGATGACCAACGCTACGACGAAATGCTCGATTTTGCGCGCCAGCACTTGGATCTCTACAAAGATAACGAGCATGCTCTCCAGCCAATTATCAAATCCCTGGAAACAAGGCCCGGAAAAGGCGAAGACCTTCTTATCCCTGCCCTGACGTCTCTTTACGACTGGCCTCGTTCCTGCGCATTGGACGTTTTGGATACCTGGGGTGTTGAACACCTTACTCCTGCGCTGAAAGCGGCGTTAGTGAAGGCGCTTAACCTTTCTCAGCACACCTTGCTCACCCTTCGCATCAAATCCTTACTGGACAACAAAGTCTTTGACATCGAAGGCGTGGTTAAGATAATGGCCTTAGAGTAGCATCGCCGATGCTCTCTCTAGGAATCGTAAAAACAAAAGCAACGCCTTCTCCGGGCTTGCTGACAACTGAAATTTCTCCGCCGAAAATCTCTACTATGAACTTAACGATGGATAGCCCCAGGCCCGTACCGCCAACCTGGCGTGTGCGGGCTTTATCTATGCGGTAAAACCTGTCAAAGATTCTGGCCGCATCTTGCGGTGCGATACCCTCACCGGTATTGTGCACTGCGAATATGGCAAACTTGTCGTTACTGTCATAGCTAACAGTTATCTTTCCTGACTCGGGCGTATATTTCAAAGCGTTCTCCAGTAAATTTACCAGTATTTGCTTGAGCCAGTCCCTATTGGCAACGATAGCAGCAGGTTCTTTTTCATAAATCAAGTCGAAGCTCAGTTTTTTGTCCTGCGCTCTTGGCAGCAGTTCTTCTCTTACCTCACGCAGTATCTCTGTTGGAACAAAGGTTTCCAGGTTAATACTTTTCCTGTATTCTTCAGAATCAAGCTTGGCGAGCTGCAACAGATCCCGAATCAAGGCCTGCATACGTTCGCTCTCCGTTAAAATAATATTCAGGAATTTTCTGCGCAGCTCAGGTTCTGGCGGGGCATCTTCGTCCAGCAGTACTTCCGCAAAACCTTTGATTGTTGTCAGCGGTGTAGCAAGTTCGTGGGAAGCATTGGAAACGAAATCAGCCTGTTTCTCGTAAACAGATTGCAAGGCCGTAATATCGTGAAAAACAAAAATTACACTATTTACAACGTCACTGTAAGCCGCTTTTATCGGTGCGCCAAATACTTGAAATGATTTTTTCCCTTGAGCCGACGCTACCGTAATATTTTTATTTCCCGGAAGGTTTGTTTTCAGGCAAGTTGCCAACAATTCTTCCAGGGCTACGTTATTGACGATCTGCAGATAGTGCTGGCCTACGGCTGCTGCTTTAAACAAGTTTCTGAACTGGTCATTGCAAGCCAGAATAATACCGTTACGATTCAGAGTTATAACGGAATTATCCGTATTTTCCATAATTAATTCCAACTTTTTCTTTTCCCTGTAAATCTCGTCTGTGCGTTCTGCCAAACTATCCGCCATCGTATTCAGGGCATGTGACAAAACAGCAAATTCGCCTGCAACATTTCGCTGCAGACGTATAGACCAATCACCCTGCGCCATTTTTTCCGCGACGGCAGCGATTTCTTCCAAAGGCAGGGCAATTTTTTTAGCAAGATATCTTGCCAAAGCCGTTACCAAAAGCATAGCCAGGAATAAACCTACCAAAATCGCAGTGCGCATTTTCGCATATTCTTGGGTTACAGCTCGCATGGAAAACGGTGCATGCAAGACAAGCCTGCCCTGCCCTATTGCTTTGGCTATATATAAAGTTCTTTCCTGGCTTTGAGTATCTGTGCGGGTAGCAACCCCGAGGCCATCGACATAAGCCATTGTCGCTTCGCTAATATCGGTGTCAATAGCGTCAAGGACTTCCAGCTTAAGATTCAGTTCTTCAGCAACTCGCGCTGTTTCGTCCTCCAGTTGTTTTCTTGTTGGATTTTCAGGCAGTCTTTCTGCTACTATCTTTGCGGCATAGTTGATACGCAGTACGCTGTTTTCCCTGAAAACCTGCGTTCTGTAATCCTGAAATATGCTTAAAATGTAGGCGCCGGTTAATAAAAAGGCGCATAAAAACAACCCTTGAAGCAGCAAAATAACACGACCGCGAACCATAAGCAACCTCGTTTTCCGTCTGTTTTTCTTTGCGCAATATGTGACTAACTCCTTAGCAAATCAGACAGATTTTAATTTTCTCTGAGCGAAAATAAATAATAGGTTAATAAAAAGTACAACCAAAATCAGCAAAGCACCAATGCCATTGGCAATTTCCACACGGTCAGGAACCAAGCCGATACCCATAACATACCAAAGATGCACTGCCAAGGTTTCGCCACCGGCAAAAACATCGAAATCGGCCATGTGTCTGGAAACAGTTGTACCCGCAGTAAAAATCAGAATTGCACTCTCTCCTATTGCTCTGCCGCTGGCAAGCATAATGCCTGTAATGATGCCGCCCATGGCCTCAGGCAATACGACTCTACGTATAGTTTGCCACTTTGTGGCCCCTAAAGCAAGACTAGCCTCCCTATATGTTTGCGGAACAGTCTGCAAAGCCTCTTCAGTTACTCGTACGAGGAGTGGCAAGTTTAACAGTGAAAGAGAAAGCGCACCGCCAAGAATACTGAAGCCCATATCAAAAAAGTCTACGAAAACAATCATACCGAATAGGCCCAAAACTATAGACGGCACCGTGGCCAAGCTCTCCGTGCTCAGTCTGATAAACCTGGTTGTCGGCGTATCCTTGGCATATTCAGACAAATAAATGGCTGCGCCAATAGCAATAAAAATAGAAAACGCCATTGATAAGAAAAGGATATACAAGGTATTGAAAAGCTGTGGTCCGACTCCGCCGCCGGCCTCTGTATCGCTCGACATGCCAAAGATAAATTTAGGCGTTAAGACGGGCAATCCTTTATAAAGCATATAGCCCAAAAACGCTGCTAAAATGGCAATCAAAAGAAAACCTATGAACCACAAAGCGATTTTTGCCAGTTTGTCTTGTGTCTTTGCGTTCATGCTTCCACCGCCTTTTTCGCGCTGATCCTGCGAACGATCAAAATCATCAAAAGTGAAATAACGAGCAACACCAGCGCCATCAGAAACAAGGCATTCCCCCAGGTCGAACCGAAGGGCGTATTGCCCATTTCCACCACTATTTCACTCGGCAGAGTACTGGTCGGAGAAAACAGGGAATCAGCCAATCGGGGCGTATTGCCAATTACCATTTGCACAGCCATAGTTTCGCCAATAGCGCGTGCCATTCCCAAAATAACGGCCGTCACAATGCCGGGTTTAGCAGCAGGCAGGACAATGTGCCAGATAGTCTGCCAGTAAGTCGCTCCCAGTGCAAAAGACCCTTCCTCCAACATCTTTGGTACAGACAGCAGCGCATCAGTTGAAATGCTGATGACCGTCGGCAAAATCATAATGGACAGAATCAGGGACGCGGTAAAAATACCAAAGCCAACCGGTACGCCAAAAAAATCACGCACGGCTGGTACGACAACAGTGAGGCCAATAAAACCATAAACAACGGACGGAATGGCCATATAAAGATTTATCGCCGGCTTCATAATGTTCAGCATCCACTTTGGTGCTAACTTAGCCATGAAGACAGCCCCCATTATGCCGATCGGACCGCCCACCAATATGGCTAAAAAAGTCACAATTAAACTGCCTGCAATAAAACTGAAAGCGCCATACTGACCGTCATCAGGATTCCACTTGGGTGAAAAAAAGAACTCAACCGGACTGACATCCAAAAAGGTTTGCAGACCCTGCTGCCCCATGAAAACGATCAGGGCAAGTATGACCACCGTTAAAAACGCGGCACTGCAAAGCAGGATATTTTTTGCCCATTTTTCGTTGCGAAGCCTATTAAGATCATATTTTTTCATAATTATCTCCTATTAGTAAAAAACCAGGTCACAAATAGCACCTGGTTTTTTAATTGCAATTATTTAAAGGTATGGTAAGGCACGCTGCCTGTTTGCTTCACTTACTATTTTTTCATTTTGGTGACAGGAACGAAGCCCTTCTTCTCAGCATTCGCATTCTGGAATTCAGCGCTGGTCACGTAGTCGATGAAAGCCTTGACAGCGCCCTTAGGTTCGCCCTTGGTAAACATGCGTCCGAAGGTGTAGACTGGGTACTTGCCATCAATTACAGCCTGGATGGAATATTTCACGCCATTATAGGACAGCGACTTGACAGTGCCATCAACATAAGCTGCATCAACATAGCCAATCGCACCCGGAGTAGTAGCGATAGCTGAACGTACCGCACCGTTGGAATCCTGAATAACCGCGTTATCTGTAAAGTTAGCACCTTTCAAAACTACTTCGGCAATTGTCGCACGCGAACCAGAAGATTTCGATCTGTGAATCAAGGTAATTTGTTGATCCTTGCCGCCGACTTCTTTCCAGTTTCTGACTTTTCCAGTCATTATGTCGATATACTGTTGTGCTGACAGATTGTCAACCGTCACGTCTTTGTTGGTAATGAAAACGAAAGGAATTCCTACTAGTTTTGTTTCTACCATGCCTTTGTCTTTCAAATCAGCAGCTAAAGGCACATCAGAGTTGCCGATATCGACGGAACCGTCTGCTGCCTGTTTCTGACCGGTGAAAGAGCCGCCGCCAGATAAGTTAATAGTCACTTTATCGTGTTTTTTGTAAAACTCTTCTTGACCGACCTTCAGGAGCGGCAACAATGCCGTTGAGCCCGATGCGGATATCTTGCCCTCCACTTTTGTTGAGGCGGCTCCTTTATCTGCCTTTTTATCTCCGCCGCAGCCTGCCACCAAACTCATACCAACAGCTAAAGTCAGGGCCATTATTGTTGTTTTCTTAAACAAGTTTTTCACTATTGCTTCCCCCTTGATAATATTCTTTTCCGGTAACAATTTCATTATAAGGGTGCATTGTTATGTCAGTATTACGGTAATGTTAACAATTTGTTAAAACTACTTCTTCGGGACACGCTGTCCGGTAACAAGATAAATTACCCATTCGGCAAGATTGGTAGCATGGTCGCCAATGCGTTCTATCCTTTGTACAACCTTGTTTAAATCCAGGCCCTGTTCAATATTTGCAGAATCTTTCATCATGTAAAATAAGATATCACGCTTACACCTATCGCATATTTCGTCAACCTTATCATCTTCAGCACAAACCTCGGCCGCTGCGCTGATATCCAATTCAACATAAGATTTCAATACCTTCTGCACCATATCCTGAACCATTTGAGCCGCTATAGGGACATCTATCAGTGGTTTTATCAGAGGGTCCTGACCTATATGATTTGCTATTTTGGCGATTTTTTTCGCATGATCACCGATACGCTCCAAATCTGTGGTCATCTTCATCGCCGTGGAAAGAATGCGCAAGTCTTTGGCAATCGGCTGTTGCAAAGCAATCAGCTCGACTGTCTTATCTTCAATAATGACCTGCATTTCATCAATCTTTTCATCACCGGCAATGACGGAATCCGCCAATTCTTTATTTTTGGTTTTAAGCGCCTCAATAGCGTCTGACAGGGCCTTAGTAACAAGTTGCCCCATCATTATCAGGTCGTTTTGTATTAAAGCCAGTTCTTTGGTATAAGCTCCTCTTACGCCTGTCATATTATCCAAACCTCCCCGTAATATAATCTTCTGTCTTTTGATTACTGGGTCGCGTAAACATAACGCCGGTCGGCTGGCATTCCACCATTTCACCCATGAGAAAGAAAGCAGTATAATCGGAGGCTCTCGCCGCCTGCTGCATATTATGCGTAACCATGACGATGCTGTATTTTTCCTTAAGGTCAACAATCAGTTCTTCTATTTTCATGGTGGAAATAGGGTCAAGCGCCGAACAAGGCTCATCCATCAGCAGTATTTCAGGCTCCACCGCCAGAAGCCTGGCAATGCAAAGTCTTTGCTGCTGACCTCCCGATAGTCCCATCGCCGAAGTTTTGAGCCTGTCTTTGACTTCATCCCACAGAGCCGCTCCACGCAGGCTTTTTTCGACCAACTCGTCGAGTGCTGCCTTTTGGTTCTGTCCATGTATACGGGGGCCGTAGGCAATGTTATCATAGATGCTCATCGGGAAAGGATTCGGCCTCTGGAAGACCATCCCCACGCGTTTGCGCAAATCGACGACGTCAGTTCCGGGTGCATAGATATCTTGTCCCTCTATATTTACTTCCCCTGTAATACGGACACCTTCAATCAAATCATTCATGCGGTTTAAAGTTCGCAAAAAGGTTGACTTGCCACAGCCTGATGGGCCAATAAAAGCAACCACTTTATTTTGGTACATATCCAATGAAATGTTTTTGAGCGCTTGATGTTCGCCATAGTATAGGCACAGGTTTTTTACTGTAATCACTTTTTCAAGTTCCATGCATACCTTCCTTTCTGTTGCCCGTCAATCGTAGCAAACTATTGTTACCTGCATATTATTTAATTGTTAATTTTTTGTTAATTTTGCCAATCTATAGCCAATGCCACGTACGGTTTCGATTGCCTCTGCCATTTCGGGCACTCTTTCCAGCTTAGCGCGCAGGTGCCTCACATGAACATCGACAGTCCTTGTGTCGCCATAATATTCATATCCCCAAATTTTCTCCAGCAGTTGCTCTCTGCTAAAGGCTTTACCGGCATTCTCCGCGAACAGCTTTAACATTTCGTATTCTTTAGGAGTCAATTCTAATTTTTCGCCGTCAAGCCACGCTTCGTATTGGCTGAAGTTCATCCTTAGTTTCCCAAAAACTAATTCGTCACCATTACCCGCGGGAACCTGTGAGCGCCGCAAAACAGCCTTGATCCTTGCCAACAATTCTCTTTGACTGAACGGTTTGGCCATATAATCATCAGCCCCGAGTTCCAGGCCGATAACTTTATCAATCTCATCACTTTTCGCTGTTAGCATAATAACAGGCAAAGCGGCAGTTTGGGGTAACCGTTTTAAATTACGGCATACTTCCAGGCCATCCATCCCTGGCAGCATAAGGTCCAGAATGATTATATCGGGAAGCGATTTTTGAGCCATGCTAAGTGCTTCCTTACCATCAGCAGCTTCCACAACCTCATAACCAGCTTTTTCAAGATTGAACTTTATTAACATGCGGATATTCTCTTCATCATCTACTAACAAAACTTTTTGTTTTATTTTAACCACCTCATATATTTTCATCCTTACCGCTGTAAGTTCGCCATTATTTTTTTCATTCCTGCTGATTGCGAAAAAATAGACTTCGGATAACAAGAGTCTGCTAAACCCTCTATATTGCTTAAACATTTTAACTAAAATAGGCTGTTTCAAACAGGGTTATTTAACCGCGTGTTTGCAACAGCCTATTTTTTTCAAAAGTTAACGAATTTTTAATTATAATCTTCCATGACACTTTCTGAGTCACCGAATAGTTCTGGCGCAACTTCTTTCATTCCATATTTATCCCAATATGAAAGTTTTTCATGATCCTTGTAATACTTCGTTGGTATGGGATGCGTTCCAACAACCACCTTGACTTTATAATGAAGTTCAATAAACTCTTTGAATTCTTTAATCCACGAGCAAGGCGGATAGCCTACCACAAAACCCGTGGCAAGATGAATTACTTCTGCCCCGTTTTTAATCATTTCTTCCGGTACATACTCAATATTGCCGCCTGGGCAACCACCACAAAAAGAATAACCTACAACCTGAACTTCTTCCGCTGCCGGATAAATAGAAAAACCGCCTACCCTTTCTCTTAATGCTCGAAAACATTTACCTCCGCCGCAATTCTGATAACGACCACAAATAATAATCCCTATTTTCTTCATATGGAATACCACCTTTCAATAATTTATATAAAACTATATTATTTGAGGAAAAAAGCCGAGACAAAAATCAGTCTCGGCTTTGCGACATAAATAACAACTAATTATTACCGCATTCATTACATATGAGAATGCTCATGGCAAACAGAACCCGTGGTCTTCAGTTCACCTCTCAAATAACTTTCCACAGCATTTTTCGCTGGGCCCGAGGCTCCAACTACTACTTCTACGTCTCTGTCGTTAAATATTTCAACAGCTCCTCCACCCATGCCACCGCTGATAATAACTTTTACACCGCGGTCAGCCAAAAAATTAGGAAGGAAACCTGGTTTATGGCCTGGATTTGCTACCATTTCTTCTTGAAGAATTTTACCATTTTCAGCATCATAAATCAAAAAACCCTCACAATGCCCAAAATGTTCTGTTACGTTTACACCCTCACTAGCTACTGCAATTCTCATAATTTCTTTGCCTCCATTTTTAATTATATAAAAGTAATAAATTAACTGCGTCTATAGAATCAGGCTATTACCTGTTTCCAAATAGGAGATTCTTTCACCCATGGCCAACTTCAACTTCTTATATGCTTCTATGCCGGTGCAGTGGAAAGTATAGTACTTTGTTTCATAAGAATTCATATATCTTGCCACGGCAGCAATAAGTTCGTCCGACTCGCACTGTCCCGTACTGGGAATTGATAAGTGGAAGCCTCCGATAACAACATCAAGCGGCCCTCCTGCCAACTCCATCGCTCTCTCCATAATATTAACGATACCGCGATGAGCGCAGCCAGTCACCAAAATCCTCTTGCCGCCTTCAGTCAGCAATAGATTTTGTTCATGTGTAAAGGGATCCTTTATATACTCATCATCATGTTTAATCAGAAGGACTTTATTTGCTTCGGAACAAAGCTGCTTTTTATCAACAGTTGAAAATAGTAAAATACCATCATCCACTTGCCAATCTCCTTTAGTGCGGATAACTTTCCCTGAATCCATAATCTTTGGTGAAATACCTATTTCAACTATTTTGTCATTACTACGCCGTGCGTAGTGGCCTTCAGCTGCATTTTCGTGAATATAGACCCTTGCTCTTTTATTAAAGTCCAGAAAAACAGGAAGCCCGCCACCATGATCGGAATGTCCGTGAGAAAGGATTGCTATATCAACCAAAGATAAATTAACGCCCATTTTTTTAGCATTTTCTAAAAAAGCAGTGCTGCCGCCCATATCAAAAAGTATCTTGTGCTTTTGCGTCTCAATATAAAGGCTTAGGCCATGTTCACAAGCAAGATCAGGCGAGCTGGACCTGTTTTCCACCAAAACTTTGATTAACATTCTTTACCTCCTTTTTGACCAAAATAAACCTTAAAATTATTTATCTCTCAGCAATTCCATCGTAGTAGAAAATAGCGTCTCTACTGCTTGTTGGGCAGGGCAGGGTATATCAATAACACTAAGCCCTCTGTTAATAGCCTTGCCTGCATTTTCATCAAATGGAACCGTACCTGCAAAAACGATATTTTCTGCCCCGCAGTAATCTTCAATTTTTTGGGTATTATTCAGATTGATATCATATTTATTAACACAAATAGCCATCTTTACACCAAACTGGCGTGCCGTTTTTACTATCCGTTCCATATCGCTGATGCCGGACAAAGACGGCTCCGCAACAATCAGCACCATGTCTACACCACTTAATGAAGCAATAACAGGGCAGCCTATTCCCGGTGAACCGTCTATGATAGCCATCTCAGTCTGGTGATCCGCAGCATCCTTCATCTGATTTTTTACTCTGGTTACCAACATGCCGGATGTCCCGCTGCCCATTTTTAGCTGAGCAGTAGAAAAGACCGCTTTATCTTTTTTATAAAGCATCAACTCTCCTGCTACCGCAGGAAGCATTTCCACAGCTTTTACCGGACAAAGCGCTTCACAAACGCTGCAGCCTTCACAGCCAAAAGGATCTACTTCGTAGACACCATCCTTTTCCAAAATAGCATCAAAACGGCAATTTTGCCTGCAAATACCACAACCTATACATTGGTCTTCAATAATCCTGGCCTTGTCCAAGCCATAATAATCGGACCGAATCGGTTCTCCCATCTGATTCATAATAATATGCAAGTTAGGAGCATCCACGTCACAGTCCGCAAACGCTTGAGCGTTTGCCAGCTTAATAAAGGCACTAGCTATCGTAGTTTTACCTGTCCCGCCCTTACCACTAAGAATCAATAATTGCTTCATGCCTTTACCTCCTCTTCAATCCTTTTAAGAAGGTTAAGAAACAACTCTCTGTACTCAGGTAATTCATCAGCAATAATATACGCGTTGGAGTTCAATTCTCCCAGTTTATGGTCGAAAAATATTTTACCCAACACGGTAATATTATGTTCAAGGCAGAAATCCTCTGAAGGATTCTCCCCCGGAACACATTTATTGAGCACTACCCCAAACGGCTTCTTAAAAACCTTCACAAGCTCATGCACCATGTTTAAGTTATGAGTACCGAATAAAGTTGGTTCAGCAACCAGCACGCAGTAATCGGCATCCTTGATGCTCTCCATGACCATACAGGAACTGCCTGGCGGACAATCAATGATGCTAAGGCCCTCTTCCTTCTTGCTCTGCCGGAACAGTTCCCGCAAAATTGGCACACCGGAGCTTTCACCGGTTTCCATAATGCCGCCATAAACACGGACGTTGCCGGAAACGCCTTCGCTTACCACGCCAACTTTTTTAGGCCTTTCCGTAATCGCCTTTTGCGGACAAAGTTTAGCGCAGCCTCCACAGGAATGGCAGATTTCCGGAAACAATACCGGTTTATTTTTGATAAGAGCCAGTGCATTGAATTTACAAAAATCAACACAAATGCGACAGCTATTGCACAAAATTTCATCCACGTGGGGAACAGGAACCTTTACCTCTTGAGTTTCAACCTCTTGCGGCTTAAAAAACAAGTATCCATTCGGCTCTTCTACGTCACAGTCTATATATGCTGCATTAGGAGCAACTGCGGCTAAGTTTACCGAAACCAAGGTTTTACCGGTGCCGCCTTTGCCGCTCAGAACTGCTATCTTCATCTTACTTTCCTCCATGGTTATGAAAACCAGGATGAATATCATTTAATTTCGGTAACTGTCCTGCCTTAAAAGCTGCTAAATTTTCATCTACAGAGTCTCCTGCTGTCTTGTACATAGAAACTTCCGCTGCTTTTAAAACAGTAGCGGAATTCTCGCCGCAACGCGGCGTCAACAAAACATCAACGCCATTGTCTACAAGGATCTGAGCTGCTTTAATACCTGCACCGCCTTGACTGACAGCCGCGCTGTTGTCGACATATTCTTTTACACCGGTTTCAGCATCTACTAACAAGAATAAAGGTGTCCTGCCGAAAGAAATACATACAGTTTCTTTGTCTTCATTTACTGGAATTGCAATTTTCATGATCTTGTCTCCTTTTTCTCTCGTTTTTTCTCTTGTTGAGCCCAATATATCAATTCGCCTCTTTGGGCATTCCTGCCACCAATCACAGCGCTCAGGGCCGCCGCTTGCGCACAATTCATAATCACCGCCGCCGATATGCAAGTGTTTGCCATTAACCAAAGCATCAGCAAGCTTTTTCCTTGCCACGTCGTAAATCCCCTGAACTGTTGTGCGAGCTACTTCCATACGCTCTGAGCATTCCTGCTGAGTCTTTCCTTCTAAGTCAATCAATCTGATTGTTTCATATTCTTCTACAGTCATATTAATCGCCCTATTATCCCTTAGCTGGTTATCTAACGGACCAAAGCGATTAACGCTCGGTAACCCGCACACCCTTCTGCATTTTCTTGGTCTTGCCGTAGTTAATCGCCTACTTTCTTATTATTAATTATTCTTTTTAATCTTTATCTTTTCGTTTATTATTTCTTCATATTAGGAATTATTATAAGTATACTTATGTTTCAGACATATGTCAATAATCATTTTGCTGTTATCTTCCTATTTCCACACAAGATTCGGCTGTAATTTCAAAAAAATCGGCAAAGCATCTTCTATTACCAACGGAGTCAAACTCTTTTGTTCTAACCAGCTTTTATCCTCCTGACGATATTTTGGAGGCATACGGAAATAGTTTAACCGCCAAAGCTTCATTTCTGGTAAATTTGCCATGAGTTCCTGCAGTTTTTCGATGTTCATTCCCGGATAAAGTGTGGTGCGAACTTCAAAATCAATCTCAGTTTTCTGCAGTAACTTGATTGTTTCAATTGCTGAAGCATAGCCATTCATCCCGGTTATCTTGCAGTAATCTGCCGGCAAAGCTTTCAGATCCACCGCAACATAGTCAAGCAGCTTTTCCCGGCAAAGATCTGCTACTTTAACCGGCTGTTGCCCATTAGTATCCAGTTTTACCAAATACCCCATTTCCTTTACGCTGCGCAGAAAATCATCTAATCCTTTTTGCAATGTTGGTTCTCCACCGCTTATGGTTACGCCATCTAATACTCCACGGCGTTTTGCCAGAAAGGCCATAATGTCTTCTTTTGGTAAAGAAGCTCCTTCAAAACTGATGATCTCCCTGTTATGGCAATAAAAACAATCCATATTGCAACCTCGTGTGAAAAGAACACAGGCTAATACCCCAGGAAAATCTATCGTGCTTGTTTTCTGTATCCCACCGAAAATCATAATGCTAAATCTTCTTGTTTTATTTCATACTTGATTCTTTCGTCGTACTCTTTTTTCTTGCCTTTATTAAAATTCTGTACAGGCCTCAAATAACCTACAACTCTGCTCCAGACTTCCGTAGGCTTGCCGCATTCTGGGCAATTATATGTTTCACCATTCAGATATCCGTGTTCTGTACAAATAGAAAAAGTAGGCGTTAATGACAAATATGGCATCTTATAATTTGTAAATGCCTTACGGATGATTTTTTTAGCAATATTTATATCTTTAATTTGTTCGCCTAAATACAAATGCAGAACCGTTCCGCCTGTATATTTGCATTGCAGCTCATCCTGAAGATCAAGCGTTTCAAAAATATCATCGGTGAATCCGACAGGCAGCTGGGTAGAATTAGTGTAATAGGGTATTTCGTCCCCGGCAGTTATAATATCGTGATATTTTTTCTTATCAAGCTCAGCCAGGCTGTAACTCGTTCCTTCTGCAGGCGTGGCTTCCAGATTATAAACGTGGCCTGTTTGTTCCTGGAATTCGCTTATAGCCTCTCGCATATAATCCATCGTTTCCAAAGCAAAACTCTGTCCCTCTTCCGTCGTTATGTCTTTGCCAAGGAAATTCAGGCAAGCTTCATTCATACCTATCAGTCCGATTGTATTAAAATGGTTAAACCAATATCTTCCCGTTCTTTGTTTAACATCTTTCAGATAGTTTGCTGCATAAGGATACATTCCCTTCGCAGTTTGTTCTTCTATTGTCTTACATTTAATTTCCAGACTATCTCTGGCGGTCTTCATCATAGACAGCAGCATAGCCTGGAATTCTTCCTTATCTTTAGCCAGATAACCAATGCGCGGCAAATTGATAGTGACAACACCAATGGAACCCGTAAGCGGATTAGAACCAAAGAGTCCGCCGCCTCTTTTACGCAATTCTCCTGTATTAAGCCTGAGCCTGCAACACATAGAAAGAGCATCCTCAGGTGAGAGATCGGAATTAATGTAATTAGAAAAATATGGTATGCCGTATTTACAAGTTATTTCCATAAATTTGTTGGCCACCGGGCTATCCCAAGCAAAATCCTTGGTAACGTTAATAGTTGGAATAGGGAAGGTAAATACACGGCCCTTCTTATCCCCTTCCATCATAACTTCGCAAAACGCCAGATTCAGCATATCCATTTCGTCCTGGAATTCACCATAAGTCTCGTTCTGCATTTTTCCGCCAACAATTACCGCTTGCTCTTTAAGCGTATTTGGCGGTTTGATATCAAAAGTCAAATTGGAAAATGGGCATTGAAAACCAACACGCGTGGGAACATTGAGATTAAAGATAAATTCCTGTAAAGCCTGTTTAACTGTTTTATAGTCCAAATTGTCATAACGGATAAAGGGGGCACAATAGGTATCGAAACTGCTCCATGCCTGTGCACCGGCCGTTTCACCCTGTGTCGTAAAGGTAGAATTGACAACCTGTCCCAAAAAGCTCCGTAAATGCCGGGCAGGCGCTGATTCAACCTTGCCGTCTACTCCGCCAAACCCTTGGATTAATAACTGTTTTAAATCCCAACCCGCACAGTACGGACCAAAAAATCCTAAATCATGTATATGCATATCACCTGATAGATGAGCATTTCTTACTGGTTCAGGGTAGACCTCATGCAGCCAATATTGTTTGGTAAAAGTCTCCCTGATATAATTATTCATGCCATTAATGGACTTTTGCGCGTTAGCATTTTCCTTAATGCGCCAGTCGCTGTCGCCCATATAATTGGAAAACATTTGAATAGTTGCGCCAATGAGCGCATTGGCTTCACGCGCACTGCGTCTTTTTTCACGATATAAAATATATGCTTTGGCTGTTTTCGCATGACCGTTTTCAATCAGGACTTTTTCTACCAGATCCTGAACAAATTCTACATCAATAATATCCGCACCAAATTGGATCTCAGCTAACGTGACAATTTCGCTGGTTAAAGTTTCCGCAGTCTCCCAATCATGACCACCAACGGCTGTTGCTGCCTTAAAAATAGCCCTGGTTATTTTTTCCGGCTGAAAATTAACAACATCCCCGTTGCGTTTACGAATCGTTGTAAACATAAAATCACCCTCCCGATCTATATATAGTGGTTACAACTATAATGATACGCTATATATCGTCGTAAGACAATTATTTTCTTCTTCATAATAAAATCAATGATAAATATTAAGAATGTATAATCGCAATCACACAACAAAAACAATTATTGACATATGTCAATAATTGTAGTAACTTATTCTTAGCAAAAAAATATGGAAGGTTGGTATTTATTTTGGATTTTG
>RZYP01000372.1 GCA_009930275.1 Negativicutes bacterium | reverse complement strand
GCCGCCCGTGTATACGGGCTGAACGCCGGGACACCGGCGCGAGAGGGAGTGTAAGACGCCGGCAGTATCAGGCGCTGTTCCCGATGAAGCAGGAAGCTCACGAATTCATTCGTGAGTAGTTCACGCACGTACAATTTCTCGTCCTATTGCCTGGACAAAGGCTTTGTTTTTCCTGAGCATTGCATTTTCCAGTTTTTTTCTTTTTTCATACATTTGTGCCAGCATCTCTTCCGGGGGCTTTCTCCTGGAACATTTTCCCGTTACGTCTGGTTTTTTACGCGTACAACATCGTTTCGCTGATCCGGATAATATTTCTGTCATAAATTTCCCTCCTATAACTATATTTGAGATTGATTGGACGTGATATAAATTAAATTAAGAACATTGAGAAAAAATATTTATCCATAGCGCCATTCGATAATATTTTATATTAAAGATTCTAATACCTGAATTATCTTTTGTAAAGAGATAAAATAACAGATATATTAGACTATATATCTGTTAATGATAAATATATTTAATAGATCTATATATTGGAAATAATTTTAAATTGGAGGAGTAAATATGGCACAGAATAAAATATCTTCGGATAATAAGCCTCTGGTGGTACTTGAATCACCCCACAAATGTATCAGTGTAAAAAAATACACAAATAACACTTATAACGCGGCTGCAACAGTAGGACATATTAAGGACCTGCCGAAGGACTCAATATCGATCCAGGAAGATACAGAGGGAAGGATCGATTATGCGTCGATAAAATTTGTTCCTTTGCCGGACAAGATAAAGGTTATTAAGGGGCTTAAGGAAGCAGCGTCTGGAAGAGATGTTTTTCTTGCGACCGACCCTGACCGCGAAGGAGAGTCGATTGCTTATGACGTTTACGGAGAGATCAAGCGACTGGCTAAATCAATTGCCAGAATAGAGATACATCAGATCACGGAAAAAGGGATAAAGGATGCCCTTAAGGCCCCGAGACAGATAAATCTTAAGACGGTCGAGGCACAGAGGGCACGAAGATTTATTGATCGTCTGGTAGGATATAAACTTACAAAATATGCCGCAAGCGGACTTGGTACATCGACATGGGCAGAGGCCTCTGTGGGACGCACTCAATCAGCTGCGCTTAAAATGGTGTTTGACCGGGACAAGGAGATAGAGAATTTTATTCCCCAGCCGTACTGGAAAATACAGATCACGGATAAGGAAGGGACAGTTTTTTCATCCAGAATATTCAATGAAGAAACGGAAGCCCTGGCTCTGCTTGATCACATCAAAAAGAACGGGGCGTTTATTAAAGACGTGAACAGGAAGGTCCAGTCCGAAGGATCTCCGAAACCTCTGACTGCATCTACACTTCAGCAGAAAGCCAATAAGAGGTTTGGCTATTCTCCGAAAAAGACAATGTCTCTTGCCCAGGATCTGTATGGCGACGGACATATTACGTATATGCG
>RZYP01000371.1 GCA_009930275.1 Negativicutes bacterium | reverse complement strand
CCTTTAAGTTTACCGGATAAAAAATCTATAAATGCAATGATAGTAGATATACTTGAAACTTCAAAAGATCCACAGGAAGTAAAGGAAAGAATACAAACCTTATCTGAAGGAGATCCTAGGATTGAAAGGTATGGTAAGTCATTAGCTAACCGCAGTAACTATATTATAGGTGATGGTGTGTACATGGAGACTAAACCTAATCAATTCGCAGGAAAAATAAATTGGGATGAGGGAGAGGCACAGGAAAACATACCTTTTGTTGAAGAATCACTGGGAAAGGCACAAAAATTATTGGAATCAACTAATGGTAATATACAGACAGCTTTAGATTTAATTGAGAAATCAGGACTTTCTCCTGAGGCAAAGGAATCTACCAAGGCGTTAATCAGACAAATAAGTAACCATAAATAAGGTGATAACGTGGCTAATATAGTTGATGAATTATTTGCAGACAATAAGACTCCAACAAAAAATACTAATATCGTTGATGAATTATTCGGCGAAAAACAAACCATAACAAGTAAAAATATAGTTGATGAATTATTCGCGCCGCAGCCTACAGAGAATAAACAAAATTCCATGACAAAATCATTGGCTAATGTCTTAAAGGGTACAGGCGGGCTTGTTATGGGGGCATTGGAAAAACTCGACAGGTTAAGGTCTGGGTTAGTAACGGGGACAAAGGCTTTAAAAGGCAAAGGGGATGTAAAAGATATATGGGAAGCGGCCAAGGGGAATATACATCCTTCATGGACAGAGGCACTTGATGATATGCCTATACCGCAACCTATATTTAAGGATGGGAAACTTGAAGTAGAAAATGTAAATTATAAACCTGCTGTGGGGCTTATTGCAGATTTTGTACTTGACCCTATTAATGCAGTTGGTATAGGTTCTCTTACCAAGTCAGGCAAGGGAGCATCTATTTTAAAGAAGATAGGGTCAGTTTATGGAGACGATATAGTTAAAGGGCTTCTGAATAAAAGCGATGATGCGATAAAATTCCTGAAGTCAAAAGGCGTATCGGATGACTTTCTTAAACTTGCCTTAGAAGCAGATGCCCCCCTTGCCAAGACACTTCCTGAACAGGCAAAAGCTGGGCAATGGGCAGCAGGAAGATTTGGCCCATTGACTACACCTGAAATAATTAACACACCTGTCGCAAAGGCAACTGATGCCACACGAAGGTCGTTGCCTAAGATCCCTGTGCTAAATAAAATAATTAACCGCACAGGCGATGATGCCTTTGACGAAACATTAAAGCAGATAGACACACAGCACAGGATACGCAAAAATGAGATACTCGACACAGGCAGAGAGACAAGGAAGGTTATTGACAATTCCGACTTTGGGGATATGTCATCTGCCTCATGGTATGAAAAGGGCGGGGCAAATGCTACGCCTCAACAGGAACGAATCAAACAGCAGATACACAAGTTAAACCAATCACAGGTA
>RZYP01000370.1 GCA_009930275.1 Negativicutes bacterium | reverse complement strand
AGCGCTAGCTTAGCAACACTTGTGGTCCTGCGCTTCAACGTATTGGCATACGCCTTAGCTTGAACCACTGCATGTTGCGTCGCTATCATCTCCGATATGCCCCAATTGCTATATGGGGGAGGCTGTGGCTTTTCAAGCCACGGGGAATTTGCGAGGAATACACTCGCGGGGAATCTGCAGCCAAGAAACGCTGCGGAGAAATTGCTGAATGAACCTTTCAGCCGAGAATTGGCCCATAAATCATCAATCTTGAATTCACCGCCGGACGAATTTCCCGGCAAATTCACCAGCGTGAACTGTCGCGAATTCACCGCAGCTTAGAAGCTGCAAATTCTCCGCCGGATGGGGTTTCCGGCAGATCCTCCGTCGTCATCACTCGCGATCTGCCCCAATTGCACCCTCGCCGTCGTCCCCGAGTGCTTGTATCGGGGATCCAGTGTCTCATCCCCTTCATCCACGTATGCCCCTTTCCCGGCATACCGGGGAGACGCGGGGCTTGGCGCAATGCCCCGACCCTGCCCTTCGCCCCCGCCTCTACGACCGCTTGCCAACCGCTTGCTCGGCAGCACGCTCCTCGCCTCAAACTATTACCGTAAACCCTCATCTAAATTTAATAGAACTTCATGCAAAATTCCTATTTTTTCAATAAGTTTTTCGTGTTCAACTTTATCCCTTTCATCAAAGACGTAAATTCCCTGCATCTTCATAAAAGCAGTATTTAATGCTTTATCGCTGCTCAGTCTATTAAAAAAAGTAAAGTCGCTAAATGGTTTATTTGCCAAGTCACTTCCTATTCTTTCCTTTTCTTCCATCCTCTTGTATGAGAGCATCTTTATCAGAGTCTCCTCTTCTGACATCAACCTTTTTATACGATCTTCTTCAAGCATTATCGTTATGTCATAGATATGTTTAGACACATCAAAGAGTAGGCGTCTTTGATAGTAAAATTCCGCTGCCAATATCTTATCTGCAAAGATTCGTTCTATTTTTATGGTCTTCAAGTCAAAGGGTTCCACTTTATACAATTTTTTCAACGAATTTTTGTGATCTTCGCCTGAAAATGAATATACCAAAGGTTCTACTTTCAGCGGTTCCGTTGGTTCGCTGATCGTAAAAGAAGTCGCTTCCACCTTTACATATCCGAACCTTTGCAACGCATCGTCTTCGTCTATTGCAGTTACCGGAGTATACTCATAGACACCGGTTATACTGCCTTTTGTGTTGCTTTCTTTTTCTTTATCTTGAGTTCTCTCCATACATGAGTATGAGTTTGCAGCGTTTTCAAGACGTTTTTTGCCCTGACTTTTTGAGCAGTCTTTGATTTCTACCGTTAGATCAATATCCTCGGAAAATCGTTTCATTTTGCCTATGGACTTATATAATGCTGTTCCTCCTTTAAAATATGCAGGCAGTTTTGCTTGCTTTTCTGCCAGTTCACTAAGCAAGAGGGTAACATAATAA
>RZYP01000369.1 GCA_009930275.1 Negativicutes bacterium | reverse complement strand
TTGAGGTAGTCCCTGTAGGCTATGATATCTTCCCTTGTTGGGGTGCTGATCCCATGTGTCTGGGTATAGGTGAAGAATTGCCTTAATGCCCTGGTATAACTTTCGATGGTCTTGGGCTTTGCGTCAATGTAGGCAATGTAGCGGCTGTAGAGGTCTTCTGTGATCCCTTGTAGCGCTACCAGGTCTTTGCTTTCTACCTTTACTAGTTCCTTCATTGTGTGCCCCTTCTGTACTATGTGTACCTTGTGTATCATGTGTTTCATGTATAGTATAGCAGAAGTTTGGGTATTGTCAACACTATATTTCATAACGTCAACACTATCTTTCATTTTAATAGTATGTGTTGTCTGTATACAGATGATACATATTTTATACCCAATTTGATTGAATATAGCAGGATATTATCACCCCCCCATCACGTTTACCATCACGTTTACCATCTCGGTTTCCCGATTATTCTGCGTTATAAGCCTGTTGTCATTTGTTAACATTTTTCCAGGGGTGCAGGTATAGCAGAAGTATAACAATATCCTGCAATGTTAGCCTTTTTAGGTTGTGCGGGGTGTGCTAATATTTCGTCATGCGTGGGGGGGGGAAGGGTTTCCCTTTGTTCGGGTGAAGGTATAAAGGGCCTCTATGGTTGCGCATTGTTCAAAAGCTTTTCATCTTCCAGGTATAAAAAACGACCCATAATTATTCATAATTCCGTTTTGCTTGGGTACTTTCTTTTTGTCTGCTACATTCCGCAAAAGTCTATGATCTGGTTCGTAATAGTTCGCAATTCCCTATTACTCAATACCAGGTAAAAGAGGGGTGTTGATCTATGGTCGCCCCCTCGCGTATATATGTAAGAATATTACCGCCCCTTTTTAGGGACTCAAAATATTAGATAGCTGCCATGAATAGCCTTTTATAGTGTCGAAAACTCCCTTTTTATAGTGTGGAATATCGTTCCCTGCCCCTGGTGCTGCAATCTATGCCCCCTTTTATAGAGTCCGGAAACCTCATATAGTGCAGCTGGCTTTTGCTAATATCTCGTCACTGATGATATATTCTCGTCATTGCTACCCCCCTTTTATGTACATTCTAGGCATTACCTCATAGCCTATATGTACTTCTTGTATACGCTTTATATACTCCCCTTGTACCTGTTCTATACCATCACCGCCCCCATCTCATGCCTGCAGCGTGAAGGTCCTGATCCTGTTCTATCCCCCCCCGTAAAAGTGTAAGCCCTCTAATGTTCCGCTGTGAGCCTTTGCAAGGATAAAGGTAGAATTATGCAACTTTATATAGAAAACGCTGTAGCGGGCTTCCTCGTGCGTCTGGTGGCAAGATAGGGTTGATAGGGTATTGCTCTTTTTAGTATCTCGCTGATGCCTTGAAAGTATGGTAAGGCCTGCAAGAAAGTATAGCTAAATAAATTCCTTCTATATCGCGCTTGTCTGGTCGCGCTTGGGTTATTCCTT
>RZYP01000368.1 GCA_009930275.1 Negativicutes bacterium | reverse complement strand
CCCGTACAGATCAGGAAAGAAAAACAGACAAGCAAGTATGCAATAAACGGTTTTATCCACGTAAACAAACATAGAATAAAAAGGGACTGCAGGCAATAAGATGAACCCTTATCAGAAGAAATGGTCTTATTTTGATATATGTCGTTATATACTTATTTCAAGAAGCCTATTCCTCCATTCTCAGATTTTTTACAAATGCAGAAGGAGAAATATTGAACTGCTTGTGGAAACTGGTAGTGAAGTAGGATGGGGAAGAAAACCCTACCAGGTAAGCTACTTCGTTTACTCTGTATTCTTGTGTTGATAACATTTCAGCGGCCTTTTTCAATCTGCATATGCGAATGTATTCATTTGTGTTTAATCCGGTATTGGCTTTAATTTTCCTGTAAAGTGTAGATTTACTAGTGCCGATCAGTTGGGTGAGTGTATCAATTCCCAGATCTTGTTCTGCCATATGTTTCATGATTGTTTCATGCAGTTTGTCCATGAACGCTTTTTCAACATTGTTGAATGAAACGCTGTTAAAGTGGGACAAAGGAGAATTGGCGAATTGTCTGTAGGCAATTTCCTTGTTTTTGAAAAGATTGGAGATGTTGGCCATTAGAAGCTCAATAGCAAAAGGCTTTTCTATGTAGCCGTCTGCTCCCACCTGCAGTGTTTCAATGCGGGTTTCAACTCCTACGGCCGCTGTCAGAAGGATAACGGGAATGTGACTGTATTCGATGTCGTTTTTAATGAAGTTGCACAATTGACATCCGTCCATAACAGGCATCATCAGATCCGTAACAACCAGATCCACTTTTTGCTCCTTGATGATTTTCGTTCCTTCTTCACCGTTTGAAGCAGTCAAGACATTGTATTCGGTCGAAAGTTCCTTGCTGAGGTAACGTCTCATTTCAGCGGCATCTTCTACGATCAGAATCGTATGTTTGCTGCTATCAGAATCGGGATCTGTTAAATTGTCTTCTGCAAAATCCTGATCATCGGGTTCCTTAATGAAAGACGTCTGCTCAAGAGGTAATTCAAGAACAAAAGAATTGTTTTCTTTAACTTCAGGATCCAGAATCAGGGAGCCTTTGTGAAGATTCGTAAGGGTTCTTGCATAAGGTAGCCCCAGGCCGGTGCCGTTGCTTCCCTTAAGTTGAGCACTTACGGTTCTGATCTGGTAGAATGGAGTGAAAATTTTCTCTCTTTCATTTTGAGGTATAAGGTCTCCGTCGTTGGTAACACGGATCACCACATTCTGTTTATTCTCATCTACAGTGAGTGATAATTCAATGCTGTTTTTGCAGTATTTGATAGCGTTCGACAGTAAGTTGCTTACAATTTTTTTAACAATTTCAGCCGAGCACATCATCATGACCGGTTGATCGGGAATGTTGACTGTATATGAAATATGCTGTTCTTTTGCGGCTTTGGCAAAGTATTCACAAGTTTTTCTGACGATTGCGCAGATGTCTTCTTTCAGAAAGTT
>RZYP01000100.1 GCA_009930275.1 Negativicutes bacterium | reverse complement strand
TGCGCCAGTCGAGCAGTTCCTGCAGCGGATCCGCAAAACACGCGGCCGGTATGTCCGGGACCAGCTCCAGCAGATCCTGAATGTCACTCGTAAATACGAGCCGGAAATCCTGCGCAAAGCGATCCTGGCCTGTAACGAAGTCCAATCCAATGCAGCGACTGATTTCAAGGACTTTGCAGAGCATCTCTACCGGCAGATCACCATTGACGAGATTGAGCCGGTCATTGCATCCAGGCAGTTGGCCGACAGTCCACTGCCCCGGCTGAAGCTGCTGAAGGTCAACCAGCATGCCCCCTCGGTCTACCAGGAGATGATCCAGAAGGGAAGCAACTGAGATGGATGATGTGCTAAAGCCTCTGAAAAACCAGCTTCTGGAGCTCAAGCTCAAGCATCTGGCAGCTCAACTGGATGATTTCATGCTCACAGCCAGCTGCTCAGACAAGCCATACGCCGAACTGCTTCAGGACTTCCTGGCAGTCGAGATCCGTCAGCGCCGGTCAGTCAGCATGGACAAACGCCTGCGTGTGGCCAATCTGCCGACATTCGATACGCCGCTTGATCTTGAAACCTATGACTTTGCCAAGCGGACCGGCATCTCCAAGCGCCAGATCGTCGAACTGACCAGTAGTTTTCGCTGGATCGACAAGGCCTATAACATCCTGTTCTTCGGCGGTTCCGGCCTGGGCAAGAGTTTCCTGGCCAGCTACATCGCCTACAAGGCTATTGAAGGCGGCTATACCGCAATCTTTATCTCGATGCATGACCTGGCCCATCTTCTGAAGACTGAACACCTCCTGTCGCGCAGTAAAACGCGTCTCAAACGCCTGCGGGCCTGTGATCTGCTGATTATTGACGAAATCGGCAACACCGTCCTGGATCGCCAGGAAGGCAACAAGCTATTCCAGCTGATCTCAGACTTTTACCAGCAGACGTCCTTGATTGTCATCTCCAACAAAGGATTTGATGACTGGGCCCAGACGCTCGGTGACAACGTGGTTACCGCCGCCGTGATGGACCGGCTTATGCACAAATGCGAGATATTCAACCTTGGCGGTGACAGCTGGCGACTGGAAAACCAGCAATCCATTCTCAGGGACTTGCACGACCAGCCAGAAATCCCGAGAAAGCGAGGCAAAAAGTATGATTCTCACCAAAAATGATTTGGACCGATTGCAGGAAAGCATGCATCACTGGTTTTCGCCCGGACAAAGACAAGAGATTCTTAAGAATTTCGGCAGTGAGCCGGATGAATATGAATGGTCAGAGCAGGACATCGCTGAAAATATCCGGAAGATAATCCGTGACAATCCCTGATAACGATCCGATGATTTTCAGGTTGAGGGGCTGGATCCCCGGCCTCTCAACTTGATCTGAAGACCCTTGGTATGTTAGAGTTCGAGCGGGCAAACCCGTTGCCGAAATCTTTGTACTTTCAATGCCGAAAACCTTGTACTTTGATTGCCGAATTCTTTGTAATTGAACTGCCGAAAATTCTGTACTTTACTTTGCCGTTTCCAACACACGACTTGATCCTTTTTAAAGATTTGCTGCAATTTCGTTAATTTCATCCATCAAAGTCAAGCTATTATTGACAATAATATTTTCATGAGAAAGATCGTGCGTTATTCGGATCGGTTGATCAAGGTTAATCCGACTACCATATAAAATCTTTCCTTTACCGCTGTAAGGAATCATATAAACGATCCCATGCTCGTCAATAATTCCCATATCTTGCAAGATGCGAGTTTGATGGTCATCAAGTTGTAAATCGTATCGGTTAAAGAGCTCATTTATAATTAATAATGATATCGACATGATTATTCCCTACATATTTGCAAATGTATTTGAATGAAATTTACATATCACGGTATTGTTGCTATAGCCGTTTTTGAATATGACCCACTTCCACCAACACAACTAATGGTCCCTGAAGTTGTACACGTGAATTGTAAACCAGAAGGAAAATTCGACACATGTATTTCCTCATAATTGTGAATAATTGGTAATGGTACAAATTGCGAAGTGTAGTATGGTACATAATAACTAATACCCGGCAGTTGGATTGCATTAACAACATAATTACCTGAAATATTATTTATATATGTTAGCGGATTAAGAGGATCTGTAGTTATTTCTGTATATAGACCAAGTCCAATGCCTGCTGTATATGTAATTCTAAACTTTACCCAAGCGGTCACTGTATTACTAAGAGCTGTGCTTTCTTTAGTATCAAACTTGAGTTCAACAGGGAAGTTATCAGAATATATTTCAACCGATGTGTTTTCGGTTCTGATAATTGATGAATCGTTATTGTTAGATGCAGTGACTTCAGCAAATATTGGAATGGAGATGAATGAAATTACGAATAATACTACCAACATCATTGAAAAAAACTTTTTCATTTTTGTCCTCCGTCTAAAATCAATTTTTCAACACAACTTTACCCCTCGATTTATGGGCTTGAACCATAAAAAACGAATATTGCTTAACGCACTCAGAAACTCGGCGTGGAATGGTATTCCTGTGAGTATTCATATACATATTTGATGATTAAAGCACCAATAAGACTCTGTTCAAAAACCACACACATCTTTTACCAAAAACAATTGTGTGCTCAACTACTTTATGCCTTTTAAAATTTTTGGCTTTTTGGGCTGATACATGTACCAGACCGACACGGTACCATTTCCCAAAACAGCAGCTTTCCGAATAACTTTTGAACACTGCTTGATCAGACGATTCTTCATATGAAAACACCTCCTTTCGCCTTTCGATGCAATTGACCACATATAACCAGAATTGATGATGTCAAGGCGGCCAAAGCAATAGCTATGGGTATGCAAATTGGAACCAAAAAAACTACCAATACAGCGACAATCACAAGATGAAATATATAAATTCTGCGCACAACTCGTCTGTATCGCGGGATCTCTTGTTCAGATAATTGGGCGTTTTCATGATCGACCGGAGCAAAAGCATAGATAATTAATGTTGATACAATTGTAAACAAGGTCAGAAATATCTTAATAAGGTCAACTGGAAGATTTTCCATCCCTTTATCGTAATCATGATTATCACTGACAGTGCTAAAAGTTCAAAATAACAAATCAAGTACGATTGAGCGTGGTAACCACCGGAATACATTCGCATCAATGCAAAGCAGATCAGAAAAACGAACATTGCCAAGGACAACTGAAAAACAAATCCAACTGCCATTGCAGAAATGAAAGAAACAAGACTTGAAATTATAACTTGAAGACCATAATCGTATAGTTCATATTCGTTTTCCATAATCGCTTGCCGATCAATCATTTTACGGACAATACTATTGCTGACTTTCTTAACCATGCGTCACCCCGCAAATATTGCAATGGCTTTACCATATCAAACGTCAGACTTTGATTCCAAGGCCTTTGGCACGAGTGGTCGTTTTCGTGGCGCAAGAAGTATTGAAGCAGAGGAAGGAGTCAGGCATTATGATAGCGTAACAATTATCTTGTTTTATGAATTGAAAGGTACTCAGATGATTCGTATAGCTATCTGCGACGATGATCCAAGTATTCGCACGATTGCGTATGAACAAGTCCAGATCATCTTCCGTCAAATTGCGATTCCCAATTCGGTGTCGCAATTTTCAAACGGGAACGACTTACTTGCAAGTTGTATGAATAGGTCAATCTTTGATCTCTATCTATTGGATATCGAGATGCCAGGACTTAATGGCCTTGAGACAGCACGTATTGTGCGTCAAGCCAATGCTGATGCAGTTATCATATTTCTTACGAGCTATGAACAGCATGCCCGCGCTGGCTATTCCGTAAAGGCTCATCGATTTGTATTGAAATCGTGTATGGAAACCGAACTCAAGGAAGCCTTAACTTCGGCAATCCCGCTTACACGAGATCAACCAGGACGGGTATTATTTTTAACTGATAAAAACGAAAAGCTACAGATTCCTATCCACGATATCGTCTTCTTTGAGGTTGTTAACCGTAAGATCATTGTTCATACCGCAAACAAAAGTTATAAATCACGAGAGCGATTGCCATTCGCTGAATTTTGTGCGTTGTTTGCTGCTGCCAACTTTTCTCTTTGCTACCGAGGCATTATGGTCAACCTTGACGCTGTCTGGAGTCTGCAGAATGATGCAATTACTTTGACGAACAATCAAAAGCTTCCAGTAAGCCGACAGTATCTAAGTCCTCTCACGAGATTGATTGCCGATCGGTCAAGAGGTGAAACATGAATCAGACTAGCACCATTTGGGCCATCATAGAATTATCTGTTATCCTGTTTGAGATCCTGCTAATCTTAACTCTTTTATCACATTGGTTTGGCCGGCGATTTGAAAGCATTACCTATTATGCGATCTCGGCTACGGTGATGACTGGAATTGTATATTTGCTCAATATTCTAGAAGCACCTGCATTGATGGCTGTCGGCATCGTGTTCGTACTATCGCTCCTGATTTCTTTGACGCTATATAATGGCAAACTTCGACAAAGTTTTCTTTTACTTCTCATTTATAACATCCTGTGGGGTGGTTCGGAATTTGGTGTCTTGATCGGCTTGAGCATGATTTTGGGGATCCCGGAAAATTTTGCCCTGCCGACAATGCATCGTCTAGTCGGTCTGGTTTCGACAAAATTCGTTCTATTTATCGTCGCTCGCCTATTGATCCGCTATCGTCAACGCAAAGTCGCCAGACTGAATTGGCTACACTTCTTAGCCTTGTTGGGGTTCCCTGGCGCTTCGGTCTTTACAATCATATCCCTGGACCAGATGTGGCAACAGGAGCAACAGTCAGTCAAAGTCCAGCCATTTGCCGCCGCTGCTGTCATAGCATTGTTATTCGCCAATTTTCTTGTGTACTATCTCTTCGATCGATTGCAATTTGAATCAGAAGAGCGGGCTCGGTTGCAGTTTTTTAGTCGACAGATTGAGCTCGAAAAAAAGAATCTCACCCGTGCTGAACGCCAGCATACAGAACTACAACGTTTAGCGCATGACCTTGATAAGATCATTACACCAATCTCCATTTATGCAAGGCAGGGAAAACTCGAACAAGTGGAGGAATCACTTTCAGCCATCCGTCGATCGATCGCAGAAAACGCGTCAAGTGTTCATAGTGGAAATGCGTTTCTGGACGCATTGCTAGCAGAGCGCATGGCGTTTGCAATCCAGCAAGATACTAAAATTCGAACGCAAATCTCTCTTAAGAATGGTGAGCTGCCGACCCCAGCCGAGGATTTTTGTATCGTGCTCGGAAATGCGTTAGACAACGCGACCGAAGCGTGTGCCAGGTTGATAAAATCTGCGGATAGGCAGATTCACCTGATGCTTCGACAGGAAAAAGGCATGCTGCAATTGGTACTCAAAAATCCTCTGCCCGAGCCCCTGAATGCTTCTGACGAAAAATTTTTAAGTAGTAAACGCGATAACAACGGCCATGGATTGGGCATTGACAGTATGAGGAGAATTGTCAAGCGGTATCGAGGTAGTATGGATATAGACACAAGCGCAGGTCAATTTACTTTGACGATTATTTTACCGATTTGAAAAATCAGCTGCTCCATTTAAGTCGGTGGAACTATTTGTTCCTGTTATCGACGCGCATGAGGTTTTTCCGAGGTTTAATTTGATAGTAAAAGGCTTATAATTATCGCTTTGTATGGCAGAACCGCCTGTGTCACGTTCTTTGGGAACACTTTAGTTTTCGAGTGAGCATCATTGCTGAATATGATACCATCACGACTCCCATGCAGATTGACATCCAACGGGTGACGCGATTACGCCCAAGGAAGTCCTGTATGTGTTCAAGATGATTTTCGAAGAAGGCAGCTTCGGGATTTGGGCTTACAACATCGAAACCGTCTTGGCTGAAAAAGTTGAAACCATTTTGAGAAGAGGTGAACTAAATACAAGACCCAGGGATTTTTACGATGTTTATATCCTGGCGAAGACCCAGACTTTCGAGCATTCAGTTTTTGTTGAGGCGCTGAAATCAACAGCCACACACAGGGAAACAACTTATATCTTTACCAACATCAGCAATCGAATAGAAGAAATCAGCGGAAGCGATGCACTGAAATCCAGATGGACCAAGTACACAAAAGATTATCGGTACGCAGATGGGATCGCCTATGAGGATGTCATGTAACCTCCTTAAATTTTAGACAATATATTTCGATTGTTGCGTGCCAGCTAAAAGGGGCAGTTTGATGTATCAGAATTTGATAATTTATTATAGAATTGACTAATTGCTACCATTGGCTGACATAATGCAAGGCTTAGTTGGTTTCTAAAAATTGGCCTGTGATATTAAATTTGATTTGAAAGGAATCAGAAATGCAATTTCACGACAAACTTTTGAAGCTCAGAAAAAAGGCAGGAATGACGCAATCTGAATTGGCTGAAGCAGTGAATGTATCCCGACAAGCAGTATCAAAATGGGAAATGGGAACGGCGGTTCCAGATGTTGAAAATCTGATATTGCTTGGCAAATTGTTTTCTGTGTCAATTGACTACTTGGTTAATGAGTCAATGGCATCTGAATTTGATAATCCAATTATCAAAGCAACTTCAGGGGTATATAAAATAACTCTAAGCTATATTTTAGTCAGAGTAACTTTAGTGATAGCTGTCATTTTAATTGCAGGTACTGTTGGCATGGTCACAAAAAGTTCAGTGAGTGTCCTTCTTATTCTGTCAGTCATGTGCTTTTTCGTGCTTATTTATTATGTTGTTAGATTGTTATTTATTTAC
Source organism: Negativicutes bacterium (assembly GCA_009930275.1). The sequence goes on along the minus strand of RZYP01000100.1, from coordinate 506 downwards.
CTTTCGAACCAAAAAAGATAGGAGCAGATCTAATGAAAAAGAATGGCAAAAACTACAGGGTGAAGAAGTTGTTATCAGGAATTCTGGCACTGATATTTATTGTGTCAGCAATCTCAGCATCCGCATTCGCAGCTGAGGTTGAAAATGTTCCCACAGCAGTGATGAGTGCAAGTAATTCGGTCACGTTCTCAAATCTAGATAAAATCGCTGTGAACGAGGTTGTCGAATTTGAAATTGTTGACGCAAATGGCGATCCAGCGACTGTAGGGATTGAACGTATACCTTTGACATCAAGGTCACTTTCAGCAACTACAAGTAGTACTGATTGGAAAGTATGGTATACAGGTGTTTCAATTAATGCACATTTTTACATGACAGTAACCAATAACATAGTCACAAATGTATACTGTCCCTGCCGAACCATGTTGCCAGTAAGTTGCTGAGCCAATCTGTCACTGAGCTGCCGGAGTGATTGCCGGAAATTGCCAAGATCGTTGTCCTCGAAT
>RZYP01000099.1 GCA_009930275.1 Negativicutes bacterium | reverse complement strand
TATTTATGATTTTTTTTCAAACACAAAACGTCAGGGTCCCGGAAGTCCGGAAGAAACGCTTAAAGCATTGAGTTTTATAGACGGCCTTACTCCTGAATCCAAAATTGCCGATATCGGTTGTGGAACAGGGGGCCAGACAATGGTTCTGGGCCAAAACACACCCTGCCGGATTATTGGTATTGATTCCTGGGCCGGATTCATAGACCAATTCAACCTGGATGCCCGACACAACAACCTTCAGGACCGGGTGAAAGGCATAGTCGGCAATATGGAAAACCTTCCGTTCCAAGAGGAAGAATTTGATTTGATCTGGTGCGAAGGAGCTATCTATAACATTGGATTTGAACGTGGTTTGAAGGAATGGCGCAAATTTCTGAAACAAGGCGGTTATATTGCCGTCACGGAAAACACCTGGTTCAGCCATGAGCGGCCGCCTGCCGAGATTCAGAAATTTTGGGATAAAGCCTATCCCCAGATTGATACCATTCCCAATAAGGTCGCCCAGATGCACAAAGCAGGCTACCTTCCTATGGCCACCTATATGCTGCCCGAAACCATCTGGACAGATTATTATGCCTGGCAGGCTCCCCGGTTGGAATCCTTTCTGCAAAAGCACAAAGGCAATAAAACGGCAGAAGAATTCATAGCAATGGAACGCAATGAAGCCCGGTTGTATTACAAGTACAAAGCCTATTATGGCTATATGTTTTATATAGGGAAGAAAATGTAACGAATCCCGACAGTAGTAAATCCCGGTTTATTCGCGCCTGTTTAGTTTTGCCGAGGCCGCTATCGCGGCAGTTTATGCGGTGCTGCAAAGCAGCATATTTTTAAGCGCCAAATTCTTTGACAATTATCGTGACAGGGTTATGTTTATTCATGAACTCCTTTTCTTCATCCGGTCGGAATGCCTTTACGGATGAGCCTTTCAAAGGCAATCCCGCCGGTGTGATGATCGTTGAGGACAGGACGACTGCCGGGTGGATGCAAAACATGGCCTCGGAAATGAATTTGTCAGAAACTGTATTCATCATTCCCAAAGGGAGTGGGTTCTCCATCCGCTATTTCACCCCTGCGCAGGAAGTCCGGCTGTGCGGACACGCAACGCTGGCCGGGTTCAGATCAAAGGCAAAGCCATTACTATCTTTGAAGCCAGACTGAAAATTTAATTACTTAATAAAGTCCCAAAAGTTTATTTTATTTATAACGTTGAAATCTGTATGGGGATAATTTTCGACGAACCTGGAGGGAGTTTTTACTTTTTTGTTATTCCATTTGAACTCGAAAGCCGAAATTGTACCGTTGAATTCTTCTATCAAATCTATCTCCTGCATACTATAGCTGCGCCAGAAATAGAATGATGCAAACTCGTTTGCATTATTTCTTTTTTTCATTCTTTCGCCAATAAGAAAACTTTCCCAGAGAAGACCCACATCTTCCCGCATGGATACCACCCTGAAATCGTTAATTACCGCATTTCTGATTCCGTTATCTGTAAAGTACCATTTGCTGCTTTTGGTTACTTCCTTCCGCTTATTTTGGGAAAAAGCCGGCAGTTTATGAATAACATAAATTTTTGAAAGCAAATCCAGGTATTTCTCTACAGTATTACGACTTAATCCAAGCTGCCTGGCCAGTTCATCATAGGAAACTTCACTACCCATCTGAAATGCAACGAGTCGTAATAAGTCTCGCATTTTTGATGAATTCTTGATACCGTCAATCATCAATATATCCTTTAGAAGATAAGAGTTTACCACCTCTAGCAGATATTGTTTCTTTTTGTCGAAATCAGATATATGGATCAATTCGGGATACATTCCATATACGAGTCTTTCCTCCAAAAGTTGCATGGTTTCCACTCCGGATTCTTCCTTAGACAATTCTTTTAAAGAAAAGGGATATAACATATAGTGGTTTGAGCGCCCCACAAGTGGTTCGCCTGCCATATTGTATAAATCGAAGGATGATGACCCCGAAACAATTACAGACAAACCTTCTATGTGATCGATTATTAGTTTAAGAATATTACCAATATGGGGAATATTTTGAGCTTCGTCTATGGCAAGTAATTTTACTCCCTGAAACAGCTGTTTATAACTGGATATGGTTCTTGCCGAGAGCATTTCTACAGTAGCATAATCCTCTCCATTTAAAAATACCACGCCATCTCCATACTCCCGGATCAGTTTTTCCATAAGTACAGTTTTTCCTACACGACGCGCGCCCAGTAATAATACAACCTTTTGTGGTTTAATATCGGATAATAACTTTTTTTCTAATGCACGTTGTATCATAATAAAATCCTTTTGTAACACAAAAATAGTATTTTATTCAAACAATTGAATATATTACAAGTAAATTCTTCATTGTATTGAATATTTTTGAGTCGTGAGCTTTGTGAAATGTTAACTTTACACAAAACAGTTTTAATACTCTAATAAGATGAATACGCTGCTATACATAATCTTACCGATTCTCTTCCAGAACGTGACATTTTCACAAAACGCTTTGCAAATGGAGGGCAATAAAGTGAAAAAGTGATTTTTTACCTGTATAGCTGACAACTTTCTGGAGGTCTTTCCCTACTATTACAATGTTAAACCTTCGTGATGCAATCATACCGGGATAAGATCCTTTACAATCACCAATGGCCAAAGACTTATTCTTATCATTCCAGGAAAATGTAATGGTCGAATAGGCGCCATTTTCATAATTGTAATTGTCGTTTTCATCTTCATACAAGGTGAATTCGCCATTGGCACCTTCATAAATACGGATTTCAAGATCATCCCATTTCTTTTCGGTGGCATACTGTACTTTGGGCCCGATGGGCAAAATGCTTCCGGCCTTTACATACAAGGGAATAATATCCAAAGGAACCTCCTTTTTGATTGTTTGGCCGCCATTGAATTTTTCTCCTGTCCAGAAGTCATACCAGTCACTGCCTTTTGGCAGGTAAACATCTTTTGATATGACAGGACTTGAGTTCATAGGTTGTGTCACAGGGCTGACCAGCAAAGACTTTCCAAACATATATTCATCGTTGATATCCAGGGCTTGTTTGTCGTGCGCAAAATCCATGACAAGTGCCCGCATCATGGTTGACCGGTGAGCCGTAACGTTCCATGAAGTCGAATAAATGTAAGGCAACAAGCTGTATCTTAAGATGATGTATTTTTCAATGGCGTCGTATACCGGATCACCTTTTTGACCAAACTGGTAGAGCTCCCTTGGTGCACCCTCGCCATGCGAACGCATCATTGGCGTGAAAGTGCCAAATTCAACCCAGCGGACATGAAGTTCCCGGTAATCGGGATTTTCAAGAGGATTCTTGAAGTTCCACAAAAAGAAACCACCTATGTCGCAATTCCAGTAAGGGATACCGCAGAGAGACATGTTCAAACCTGCCGAGATTTGATTTCGCAAAGCATCCCACGAAGCAACCACATCACCGGACCAGGTATTTGCTCCGTAACGCTGTTGACCTGCAAAAGCCGAGCGGGTAAGAATAAACACCCGCTTTTCAGAGGTTTTTTTGCGCTGATGTTCGGCAACTCCTTCAACTGTCATTAAAGGAAAGGCATTGCGTACTTTCCTGAATGAACCCAGGTAGGTGGTGGCATCAAAATCGGACTGCTTTGGATTGAAATGGTCCGGCTCCGAAGAATCTATCCACCACCCGTCTATTCCCAAAGAGAACAGCCCTTTGTCCAGGTAATTCCAATAAATATTCCTGGCCGCCGGATTGAATGCATCATAAACACGAACACCGGACGGATAATCCATCCGGGGAGGCCAGATTTCCGACCCCGATTGCGGCCAGGTCTCAAAATTGAAAAGTGCATTGATCTTTCCGAGTTCTTTGTATTGTTTTGTCATGGGGCCGAATGAATTCCATACCGAGATGATCATGTGCGCATTCAACCCGTGTACGTCATCAACCATTTTCTGAGGATCGTAAAATCCGGGATTAAGGAATTCCATTGCATTCCAATGGTAATTGTTACCCCAGTATTGCCAGTCTTGAATAATACCATCAAGGGGCACGTTCAGTTCACGGAATTTCTTTACTACATCCACCAGTTCATCCTGACTCTTGTATCGTTCCCGGCTCTGCCAAAAACCATACGTCCATAAAGGGAACATGGGAACTTGTCCGGTAAGGTCGCGCATACAGGCTATCACAGCATCGGCATTTTGTCCGCACATGAAGTAATAATCAATGCCATCGCCAACCTCTGAACTGAATAACGTATGTTCGGCATTATCTTCAAAAATTGTGGGAGAATAATTGTCCCAAAACAATCCATATCCTTTTGAAGACAGGAAAAAGGGTATATAATCATCGGTATTGCCCTGGATCATATTCAGTTTCACGTCACGCTGTGACATTTTCCCCTGTTGTTGCTGCCCCAGTCCGTAAATAAACTCATCTTCATCAAGAACGAACGATTGTGATACCGAATAAGTCTTGACACCGGCATCGTCAAAATGGGTAAACACCGCTCCCGATTCCTTTTCGGTTAAAAGCCGAGTTGCCTTGTTTGCATATGCAATTTTCCCGGTTTTCAGGTTGATTGAAATTTTGAGTTTTTCGCTTTTCAACGACAGTTCATCACCCTGTTGTTTTAACCTGAATGGAACTCTCTGCGGAACCTGTACAACAGAAAGGCTCTGTTTTTTAAAACTTTTACCTTCAGGATACTTTATTACCCTGACAATAGATGAACTGTAAAATTGCAGCTCTACTTGAATGTCATTGATAGTTGCCTTAATCCCAAAATCTGTCTTCCTGTAAGCTTGGGCATTACACGCCAAGCTGGTTACAACAACCAGGACCAGACTTAAATTAATTTTTAAAGATCTCATTAAATAAACACGACATTAACATGACATATTACTTTGCAGCCGGACCGGAACTTTCAAGTATTAACTTAACTGCATCATAGCCAACTGCATTGAACATCTCTTCAACATGGTTTGTATAATCGGGATCATGGCTCATAATCGCATCCTTTACCATAAAGGCATTATAATCTTTGTCTTGTGCTCCAACCCAGGTTGAAAGAACACACCCGACAGCACTAAATCCACATAGGAATATAGTATTGCTTCCTTGCTCCCGGAGAATTTTATCCAGGTCTGTCTTATTGAAACTATTTGGATAAGTCTTGATTACTCTGACATCTTCGTCCTTGATTAAAACCGAGGCTGGATATTCAAACAGCTCGGTACCGGGCTTAGCCCCGGAAGCATCATCCTGATGGTAAATTCTTATGACAGGATAGCCGTTACTGCGGAATAGTCCAATCAAGTTGTTGATGAAGTACATACCAATCTCCTTTTCTCTTTCGGGAACCATACCTAAGTAAACGTTTTGAATGTCAATGATCAACAAGGCCGGCTTAATCTGAGTTTTGGTTTGCTCTTGCCCATCCTGTGAAAACAAGTTACCTGAAACAATCGTAAACAGGATTGTGATGATAATAGTGATCTTTTTCATTGTTAATTTTTGTTATCAAGTGTAAAGTTATGATTTTTTCCGGCTCGATTTTGACACCGAAAAATTTGCAGATTTACTTTTCAATCGTAAATTTGCAAGTAATCCCAAATTTGCAAGAAAAATGATTGGACGAAACATAACAGAAAAATTACTATCAATGGGAAACAAATTTCCTGTTGTTACTCTAACAGGTCCCAGACAGTCAGGTAAATCCACATTACTTAAATCAATATTACCTGACTATAACTATGTTTCTATGGAAGACCCGGATAATAGACTGCTAGCTCATGATGACCCGCGTGGCTTTTTAAAGTCTTATCCAGATAAAACCATAATAGATGAAGTTCAGCGCGTGCCGGAACTGTTTTCTTACTTGCAAACTCATGTGGATGCTGAAAATAGAGAAGGTATGTATTATTTGGCCGGTTCTCAGAATTTTCTATTAATGCAATCTATCAGTCAATCACTAGCAGGTAGAACGGCTATACTCAAATTGTTGCCCTTTTCGCACTCTGAATTGAAAAAGGCAGAAATTTTACCTACATCTGTCAATAACGAAATCTTTCAGGGGGGGTATCCGCGAATTTTTGATAAAAAGATTCAACCAACTGATTTCTACCCGAGCTATATTCAAACTTATATTGAAAAAGACCTTCGATTACTGAAAAACATTGATGACTTAAGTAAGTTTATTCGGTTCATAAAGCTCTGTGCAGGACGTATAGGACAATTGCTAAATTTATCTTCTCTTGCCAACGAAACAGGTATAGCTGTTTCAACTGTTCAATCCTGGTTATCAGTTTTGGAAGCCAGTTATATTATCTATCTGCTGAAACCCGATCATAATAATTATTCAAAAAGGCTCATAAAATCTCCCAAGCTGTATTTTTGGGATACAGGGTTAGCGTCATCCCTGTTGGGTATTGAAGATGAAAAGCAACTATCAACCCATTTCCTGAGAGGTGGCTTGTTCGAGAATATGGTTATTAATGAATTCGTAAAAGATGCATTGAATAACGGGAAAGAACCAAATTTAACTTTCTGGCGTGACAGTACAGGTAATGAAGTTGACTTTCTCTTTTCTAAAAAAGGGAAACAGCTGGCTTATGAGATTAAATCCGGGTCCACGTATTCATCGGATTATTTTAAAGGAATAAAAGTATGGGCCAATCTATCGAAAACAAGCCCTGAAGACTGTTACGTGATCTACGGCGGAGACAAGAGACTATCAACCTCACATGGTGAAGTAATACCATGGAATGAGTTTTAGCATTCTCCGTCTTGGTATGGATGTTATTTCATATCTTTAATATCCAAATAACATGGGACAAGCTGCTTTAACGGCCCATAATCTTCCATAGCCATTATTACAAATCCTGCCCAGCATGTACCAATACAAAAAGCAGGCGCGGCAATGTCAATATGTGTCATGGCAATAACTGCTTCCGGAGGCAAAAACAATGGCGCCCGTTCTATCATCCCGGGACAAATTCTTTTCAACCTGGATATTCAATGATTCCCCATTGCTTCCCGAGGTCTTATCACATGAAATCCATTCTACAGTCTGATCAATTTCCCAATTAAGTCCGTTAGTGGTAACAACAACTTCAACAGAATCTTCAGAAAAACCACATTCTTTTTCAGTTACTGATAGTGATATTGTAGGAGGAGCAGCAGATTGTTTAACTTTTAATTGCGCAGTGGCCGACTCGGCAAAAAAATCCACTGCGGCCTCCCTTTCCACAGCCAAAGAATTTTTCTTCACAATAACATTT
>RZYP01000367.1 GCA_009930275.1 Negativicutes bacterium | reverse complement strand
ATGGTCGTCGAGTGTACTGGCGCCACTGGTCCAGTACGCCCAGATCCGCGTTCGTGCTGCGGCGTCGTTGTCGTAATAATAATAGGATATGGTGTAATTGGTTCCGCCCAGAATACCTTCAATCTGTTGTTGAAAGTCTTTGGTCGATGAGGCAGAGTTATGCCCGGCACTGTAGGTGCCTGAATGGATAACCGCAGTGGATTGTTCGATGTTTTCTGCTTTATCCCAGTCGGTTGGGTTTTGTGCATCATCCCAAAGCTCGACGCCACCATTGAGAACCAGATTTTGCCCAAAGGAGGCAGCTGTTAAGCAAACCCCTGCAATAAAGATAAGAATTGTAAGCGTAAATTTTTTCATAGTAGCAGATATTTGTTCTTAAAAAGATGAACCCCTTTGAGTATTAATTGTTTTGTAAAATTAATAAATAAATATGACTATTTTGCCCTTCACGGAAAAGGAAATGTACTTTGCACCCTGGTGAATCATTGGTGCTGAATTTTGGAGGTGCGCAGAAAGTAATTTAATTAATTAATAATTAGTTTTTTATAAAATGATCTATGGGTAAGTAAATCTGTTATTTTAAGAAAAAAACCATTGGTTTTCTCTGTTGAGAGGTTAAGTAAAATGGTGGTTTCATGCGTGGAAAAGTTTTGGATTTCTATCCCGTCTATAGCAAATACCTGAATTAGTTTTTGGTTGTTGGAGTTTAATGTTATGGTAAAAATTCCGGAGCCAGAGGGGTTGGGGAAAACTGTTATTTGATAATCCTTTTGGTTTTCAAGGCCTGTTGCGATTTGAATATACGCTGATTTCATTAGTGAATTTGAGCCAAAAAGGTTGGTAACCGTAAGTGAAACGTCGAAGTCTCCGGCCTGTGGATAGAGGATTACGGGGTTTTGCTGGGTAGAAAGATCGGGTATTCCTCCGGGAAAATCCCAAAGCCATGATTCCGGATTGTGAGTGGATTGATCAAAAAATTGCACGGTCAATCCGGGTCCGCCTGCGGTAGGTTCTCCATAAAAATAAACCAAAGGAGCGGGCATTATCCCGCAGGGTGCTCCGGGGCTGGCCCACAGGGTGTCGTTGTTATCGTTGATGGCAGCAAAATCCAGCGACGCCGACCAGCTCTCGGGTATAGAATTGTCGAGGTTTGTATTGCATAATACCAATGAAGGCCCTTCACCGTCGGCGGCTGTTGGCCAGGGTGGCTGGTCATTGTATTGTACGCTGTCCATCAAAAGGCCGTTGGGAGTATAAAGCGCAATTTCTTCTCCGTTATTATCCAGAAATCCACTGTTAAATGGTAGCGAGGCAATGCCAAAGGTGTTAAAAACGGCGGATGGATTGGCTGCCAGCACCAAATATTCTCCAGGGTTCATCTCCACTGCAGGAAAAGTATAGTCAAAACCTTTAAAATAATAGCCTTCCAGTTTTACCGGATGATCTTCGTTATTGTACAGCTCAACAAATTCAAGGCTGTCGGTATCGGTT
>RZYP01000366.1 GCA_009930275.1 Negativicutes bacterium | reverse complement strand
GCTTGGCGCGGTTTCAGTTTGCGTTTCGGCTTGTTCGTTAAAATACAAATCTCCAAGTTCTCTTTGAAGTTTTGATTTCACGCGTTTGAAATTTGCAACACTTTCATTATCATAAGTGTTTGAGTTAATCATTTCATCTAGTTCTGAAATTTCATCAACTAAATCTTTAATAGAGTCTTCTCTAAATTCACCTGTTTTATATTGCGTTTCGGCTTGCTCGTTGGCATATTCAGCCATAGCAACTTTTTCATTGCTCGTCTTTTCCAAAACAGTTTGAACAGATTTAGACTTGGCTTCTGAAACAATCGTTTCGCCAATATCCATATATTCGTCAGTTGTTATTTCAGAGGTTGGTTTGTCTTTTATCTGATTGATTTTTTCGTTTGATTTAGGAAATTGATTTTTAAGTCCTGGAACACCTGCAATCCCACTAACGGCAAAGCCCATGACTCCACCGAGAATGTAGTTCGTCGTAGCATCTTTTACGTTTACAATCTCGCTAAACTTCTTGTCCTTGTCGGTTGTCCATTGCTGTAAAATTCCTGTGCCAATATACGAGGCAAGTTCTTCCATTCCTTCCTCGTTGCCCTTTTGAGCAAGATACGCAACAAATCGAGCAAGCGTTGGATTGGGAGTCGAGGCAATAAACTTATTAAACGAAGCGGTTGACCGCATCGCTATGTTATCCCACAATCCAGTAACCTTAGACAAAACAGAACGTCCAACAACAGAACGAGTCATTTGAGCAGAAGCAACACTTCCAAAACCATCAAGCACGTTGAACATATATTCTGTTCCGACATTGATAGCGGCTGTGCCCATTACACGAACCATTGCATCTGTAGTTGTCACATCATATCCGGCATTTTCCATTTCGGTAATTGTTCTGTCCATTGAGTCTGCAAGTAGCGGCGCAACGCCAAGACCACCTGTAACGCCGGCAAAAGTAGACTGACCAATGGCAGACCCAAAAGTGAATCCATATGTTTGAGCCTTGCTAGACCAATCAACTGTGGATTGTATTTCCTGCTGAACAGGATTCAATGCCTTGTAGGCAACAGTTTCTTTCCTTCGAACAAGATAATCATTCCAATCTTTATTAATGCTTTCAAAAGCTCTTTCTTTTACTTGAGTGGGCGTTTCGCCAAACCTACCAGGGGCTGTTCCATACACGCCAAAACCCGCCTTTGCATCTTCTCTTGCCTTGGTGAAGTTGTATTGCAAATTAGCTCCGGCACTTTTAATAATGCCAACAGCAAAGTCCTTTAGCCCTGTAGGAGTTGTTTTAACAAAGTCAGCAATGTTTTTAATTGTGGGCTGAATCATTGGCTGATAAGTTCCTGCTTGGCGACTGACTTGACCAAACTGCTGTTGATGTGGAAGTGCTGTTTCTTGTGCATTGAATTTCTCAACGTTGGACTGTTGCCATTTTTGGAAGTCGGTAAGGTTACTCGGCTCACTTGCCATTAAAGACAAAGCAGGGGTCGTGAG
>RZYP01000365.1 GCA_009930275.1 Negativicutes bacterium | reverse complement strand
TTGTTACTTTAGAGAATCCTTTGTCGTTAGAAAATAATAGTGCCAGCGAAGTTGCTGATAAAGATGAGTCTGTCAGTCAGGGAAGCAGTACTGAAGAGATTGCTGGAGCCTTACTTGAGGAAGTAGAAAATGGTAAAAATATAGATGAAAAATTAATTGAAGAGGTAAAGACATTGTTTAAAGCTCAGAAGTACAGTGAGGCTATAGAAAAATTATATCAAATTAACAACATGTTAAAATAAGCACAGTAGGAAGTACGTGCTTGTTAGTTTATCTCTCCCTTTTTAGATCTTGTCCTGATAGGAAGAGTATTCATCCTGCATGGGTGATCTGGAGTGAGATAAATTAACAAGTCCGTGTTTCTAAAATTCGAATTTCGAATTTAGGCCCGGATCGGCAGACCTTATTAAAGGTCGAATCTCATTTATTTGAGATGGTTTGTCCCTTATAAACAAAATTACTCTTTTTCTTTCAAGCTAACAGCCGAGATCTTCTCATTAAATTAAGTAGGGAAGACAGGAAATAGATCGGTTAAGCTTTTCTCCAGTTCAAGTAGCAACACGCGCTTGGCTGGCAGAACTTTGACTTGTTTGAAGAAATCGGCCGGCCTTCGTCTTAAGCTAAAACTAGCTGGTGAAGCGGGATTCCGACCGATTTATAACCCGATATCTTATACTTATCCTAGTTGGGAAAGTTAAAGCCGTGACCTTTGGAAAAAGAGAGTAACAATAATTATTTGGAAATGTTTAAACTACTTATGTTTTGACTTCTTCAAATAATAAACGAAAATTACTTATGAAAAAATTACGCAAATTCCTAGTCGCTAGCGTAATGACCTTATCAGTTATCGCTATGAGCGGTTTGACTGTGGCTCCTGCCCAGGCTGCTGCTTCAGCTGGTGACTTGATAAAAATGGATGGTTTATCATCTGTTTATTACTTAGGCGATGATGGTAAGAGATATGTCTTCCCTAATGAAGCTACCTATTTTTCATGGTACAGTGATTTCAGTGGCGTGGTAACCATTCCAGCTTCTGAATTACAAAGCTATCCTTTGGGTGGTAACGTAACCATGAGACCAGGTACAACATTAGTGAAGATCACAACTGATCCTTCTGTATACGCTGTTGAACCAAATGGTGTATTAAGAAAGATCGCAAATGAGTCCCAGGCAGCTGCTTTATATGGCACTAACTGGAACAAGAGAATTGTGGATTTAGCTGACGCTTTCTTCACAAACTACACTATTGGTCAACCTTTAGCTGACGGTGAAGTCCCAGCTGGTTCTTTAGTAAAGAATGCAGATAGCGCTTCAGTATATTACTACGATGGTACTAACTATCGTTCAATTGCTAGTGAGGCTGCTATGACCGCTAACCGTTTCCGCTTTGAAAACGTAATGACCATTGCAAATGACATTACTGCTGGTGGTTCAGCTGTTTCCGCTATGGAAGCTGCTTTAGTAGACACCGCTCAAGGTGCTACTGGACCTGGT
>RZYP01000098.1 GCA_009930275.1 Negativicutes bacterium | reverse complement strand
ATTGAAAACGCCACCAAATGAACGGCAGGCTCAATTCCTCAAAGCACTGGGACTGAATGATTCTGTGTTTACTGATTCATCCAGCACGCCAACTATAATTACGCCGAAAATGCGTGCTTAAGGGTGCGGAATGTGGGGTAAGAGTACAAATCACGTTCATTTTCGTTGATGGCTCCGCGCAATACCAGGTTACTCGAGATTGCTTGACTGATATGATCAATCACTTGATAACCCCCGAATAAGTTTTCTCGAATCTAGCAAAAATAAACCGACAAATAAATGCAAATGGAACGAAATGTATGATTTTTGGATCAAGTGGTAATCTCTGGCTTTATATGACTATCGACTTTCAATCCATTTTTAATGATTCAAATCAGCATTGCTAAACTCGTCAGAACGAAAAAAGCACTGTTTCCAGTGCTTTCGTCGTTTCGGCAGCCTATTTGGTGAATTTTTGTCCAGAAGTGGCAACCACAATAAAGGCCTCATTTCTCAAGCATTCCGTCAAAGCACCTCTCCACATCATCAAAGGTTACTTGATCATTCTTCTGAAGTAAGGTTTTCTTTGGATCAAGATGTTGGGTATGAATAAAAGTGCCTCCAATGGCAAATGTTTCATCTTCAAATATTGGTCCTACCGACAAAAAGATTGCTTCGTCAACTCCAACCGCTTTATTTTTAATGAGTAGCTCATACTTTGTATTATTTACAGGATCATGCTTGCTATCTGAGTTATCAGAAGTGACAGAGAATTGATTGATAATTTCCTTAATCTGAAGGATAGATGCTTCATCTTTCAATTCAACGGCGGTCTTAATATTATCTTGATATTTGGATAGCGTTATATTCGTTACATCTTTCCAATTTAAGTCGAGCAAATTGATCAGCGGTGTTTCATCATTAAGCATTTGATAGATCCCTGAATCTGGTCCGGTAGGCATAACCTCGGTAGTCTCTGAATTTATTATCGTCGAGCTTAATGAAGTTTTATCACTTGGCGAAGAACCTGAACTATCACAAAGAGAACAAGCTCCTAATAATAGGATTCCTGCTGATATGAGCAAAGCAATACTGAAGTATAACAGCAAATAACGAAAATTTCTCATTGCGCTTTCTTCCGTTGACATGTAATCAAAGCATCATGAACGTATATATTAAACTGCTGCATGAAAAATCAGTTTGTTGCTTGATAAATAGTTTATAAATTTTTTATTATATTTATTACGATTTTTGTTTTCTATAAATTAGATTTAAAAAAATAGCATATAAACATATTGCTGAATTGATTTGCATAGCCAAAATAATTGTAGAAATATCAACATTTATTAGAGATTGCTTTATTACTATAGCGCCTAGTAGAAATGATAAAAGCATGTAGAAGAAAACGATTAGTCTTAATGAGTTTAACCTATGACCTGCTTTATTCCAAATTGACCAAACAACTTTTTCATAGGTGACGGCGATAACAAAAATAATTAAACATTTCAACACGGGAACATACAAAAATAAATTTGGCACAAAATAATTCACAGGCGAATTAATCAAAATAAATAGAAATGTAGATAAGATGGATAAAATTAACACTAAAATTGTGCTAAATATAAAAGTAAGTAATTGACGCGTTCCCATATTAATCACCTTTCACACCAGCAGCTCATGTGCAAATTGAATTATTACATATATATTTTGACATATTTATTTAACATGATTCACAATAGGCGGATTTTGTTGATGAAATTAGCATGTCATACTATTTGTTGTCAATATATGTTGACCGACTTAATATTATGTGTTTATCCGTAAAAAGATCTATCGTTTCTCGAATCACAATCGTAAACAAATAAGATGTACATTTAAAATTTCAGCACTGATATGTTACTTTTGCACATAAGCTGTTCATTATTTTACTATATTAGTATTAGATTTTTGCGTCAGTATCAATTCGTTTCTAAAATGATACTGACGCAAACTTGATACATATCGATTTGTCATAAATAAATTAAAATGCATTCGACCAAAATTGATTTGGGTACGAAAATTGCTTTTAAATCGGGAAATATTTTAGAAGGGTCCGATTAAATTCATAAATTAGAAGATGTCTAAGCGCCTTAAAATTAGAATATTCCGCCCCATCCGCCTTCGCCAATTTGAATTGAATATGTATACCAACTTGCTGTACTGCTATGTTTCCACTCAATCGATACTTTCCCCGCTATACCACCTGTGGCTGTTCCGGTACAGTAGTAGTGTGAACTTGGACTTAATGTGTAATATAGTGTCCCGATGCTTGGGCTCGATACTCCACCATAATTGCTCAATGTATTTGAAATTCCACGGCTTGTTGAGGAATCTTCCCAAGCACCCGTTGTCAATGCTTCAATCCCAAGATTTCTGAAGTAGGTTACACCTACATTAACAAGTTTTCCATAGACGCGATCAAGCCTCGAACAAATATGTCCACCTGCGTCGTACCTTGTGGTGTACGAAATTTTAACATATAAAGTTACATCTCCATACGGGCTTGCCTGCTGAAGTTCTTTACTTCCAGTACCTAGTAAGACAAATGTATTTTTAACAATTGTATCATTAATTGAATTAGCGAATTCGAAATTATTATCGTTTGATGCTGTTTGGGAATTTTGCGTGTTTATTTCGTTAAATTGAGATGTAACTAGTAATTTATATTTTTCATACGTTTCGACTCTACTTCCATCTAAGTAATAGTCAATTCTCAAAGGTGAATTGTTACTGATTTCCACTATCTTGTCGTTGGCATTCAATAAAGTGGTTTTGATTTTTGAAAATTTCTTTATTGATATTATTGAGCTTTCGTCAATAGTTAATAGCTGATCAATGCGATAATTCTCTTCTTGCAACTCATGGTTAATTACACTATTAAGTAAACCAGACGATTGGGATTCTAAAGCGTAAACATTGGAAGAAGGAAGACAAGACAGCATGGTTAGCGCAATCAGTGACAGAATGACACCCTTTAGCCATTTTTCGCATCTTATTATTTTCATAATATCCTCCTTTTTTTGATTATTAACAAATTTCATGTTGATAGATTGAGCATTCAAAATTTACTGACTAATGATAAAAGACAGTTTTCTTCTGAAGAGCTTAAAACTAAAATCTTATATTCATTACTTAACTCCTCCTTCCCTTTATTCTTTTAAATAAATATTGAGATAGTTAAAATTTCTATACTGAAAGATATGCTACAGTCACAAGCATTTTTGGCCAATTTCAGTACAATGTTGGCATCAGGTTACTTGAGATTGCATGACTGACATAATCAATCATTTGATAAAAATCTAATAGCTTTTTTCGAATCTAGCATAAATAAACCGACAAATAAATGCAGATGGAACGAAATGTATGATTTTTGGATCAAGCTGTAAGCTCATGTTTCCAATGATTATCGACTTTATCTCTACAGGTTGAGATAATTTGGGGGATGACTGATTTAAATTTGACAAGCAATTGATATAATTCAATTGCATTATAAATTCAGGATAAACGGAAAGTTGTCTATGATTCATATCGGAATTTGCGAAGATAATCCCCAATTTCAGACAATTCTGGCAACGGAAATCCGAACCCATTTGGTTCGATACAAACACCCTGTGCAAATCAGCCTTTATTCAAATGGCAAAGATTATCTGGATGATGTAGAAAAAGGAGTGGAATTTGATATCACTTTTTTGGACATAGAAATGCCAGGATTTGATGGACGACAGGTTGCTCAACATCTCAGGCAACTCAAGCGACAAACACTCATCATATTCCTAACCAACCACTCGGATTATGCACGCGAAGGCTATCAATACAGTGTTCATCGCTACATTATAAAAAATGAAATGACGGAAGAATTGCCCGAGGCACTTGATTCAGCCATTCAAATCATTCAGAAAAAACCGACTATCTTGTCGATTAATACACGACAGTTTGGTTACCAGCAAATTATTGCCGATGAGATACTCTATTTTGAGCACAACAATCGGAAGCTACTTATTCATACAAAGGATCGTGTTCTTGAGTTAAAAGAAAGGGTCGAGTTTCATACCTTCGCCACCCAATTCAACGGCCTTAATTTTTACCCCTGTTTCAGAGGTGTCATGGTCAATATCAACGCAGTCTGGGGAATAAAAAAAGATCACATCGTTCTGGAAAACGAGGAAATTCTTCCTATCAGCCGAGGATATCAAAGCAATTTGGTCCAATTATTAACTCAGGCAAGGAGCAAAAACGGATGATTAACCAAAGTTTCCTGTGGCTTGTTATCGAATATTCGGCCAGCCTTTTTGAAATTCTGGTTTTTCAAATACTCTTTCAGTCACTTTTTGGGTGCAGGCAGGCGCTTTCCAAATATCAGTATTTAATATCCGTACCTCTTGCTTTTCTCGTATTGCTGTTAAACAATTCTACAATCCCCCCTATTGTGACTACCGGCCTGTTTCTTTTGATCTTCATAGCCATGGCATTTTTACTGTACATGGGGTCGTTTATCAACAAAACCATCGTTCTTGTCGTTTTCTATGTGGCTTGGGGCGGCACTGAAATGGGAACGCTGTTTGTTTTGAGTCAGATCTATCACACAACCACAGCGTTTGCGGTTCCGTCAAAAGAACGCCTTGTTGCACTGGTTGTTTCCAAGCTACTTCTCTATGGATTGATGAGAATTGTTGTTCGTCTTCGGTTAGAAAAATATCAGCGTTTACCTGCTCGCTATTTTTGGGGGTTGATGGTATTTCCCGTATTATCAATCATCAGCTTGTTTATGCTCGCCCAAATTTGGGTCGACTCCATGGGGCCTCTTCACTTGGTCAGTAATTGGCTGGCAGCGGCCGTTTCAATTGCCATCCTATTTGCCAATTTATTCATCTTTGCCTTATTTGATCGAATATCAGAAGAGTCCACCAAGAACACTCAGCTAGTCGTTTTCGAAAAGCAGTTAGACTATGAGCGAAAATATATAAAATTGCTGTATGAAAAATCAGAGGACATCCGTCGCTTGAATCACGACATGAACAATCTCCTGTCCCCACTGTATTTCTATGCAAAAGCAGGTGATTTAAATCGAATAAAAAGTGCGCTCGACAACCTGGAAAGGAAAGTGAAACCAAGTTCCTTTATGGTTAGAAGTGGCAATTTATGCGTGGATGCAATTTTATCGGAAAAGATTGCCAAAGCTCAAGAAGCAGAAATCACTGTCAAGCATTGCTTGGAACTTCAGGATTCAAGTATACCCATACCCGAAGAAGATTTATGCATACTTCTTGGTAATGCAATGGATAATGCCATTGAGGCATGCCAAAGAATAAATGACGGGCCTAAGGTCATCGATGTTCTCATTCGACAAAATAAGGGCATGTTTCAAATTCGCGTCCAAAATGCTTATTATCAACATCCTTCAGTTTATAACGGCGTATTTCAAACAACTAAAGCGAATCCAAGTCAGCATGGTTTTGGGATCAGAAGCATCGAAAAAATAATTGAAAAGCACCAAGGGGTTATGAATATCGATACCGCTAACAGCGTGTTTACTTTGACGATGATTTTTCCGATATGAAACCGGCTGAATCGTCATGTAAATTTCCCGTTGCACCCCCCTAGTCATTTGCACCATTAGCCATCTAATCTTCCGGTGCATTTATTCAAATGTCCAACGATCCTAAAGACGTACTTTGCGCGAAATGTTACGGCGAGAGCAGATTCACTGCCTACCAAAGCGATATTTATTAATCACTTTATTATCTGAAAAACCCCGGAAACGCCTGATGTGAGCCACTTCCAGGCATAAAAAAGCACCACAACTGACAGAAACGATTCTATCAATAGATGGTACTTCTTTTGGTGCGGATGACAGGACTTGAACCTGCACGCTTGCGCACTGGAACCTAAATCCAGCGTGTCTGCCAATTCCACCACATCCGCGGGTATTGGGTGCGAGCTTCTGTCGGCACATAGGCACCGCTGCAAAAATCACAGGGAGATTATACCATAGTCACGGGCCTTTCAAAGGTTGAGATTTTGCCTGATTTCGAGATATTTTTTGGTCGCGAGTTCGCTGGGCTGATCTTTGCGGCAGAAAGCCAGGCTGGCCAGCTGGCGGTTGACGCGTTCGATGACGATCTGGCCGTCAGACAGCTTGGACTCAAGTAGTGCCAGTGCCTCAAGAAAGCGCGGATCTTTTTTCGCCCGGTCGTAGAACGACAAGACGTAGACGTAGATAAACAGATTGTAATTGCCGAAAGGGTACTCGACCTGCTGGAACAAGGTTCCGATACCGTAGTGACAAGGGCCAATCGGGATGCGGATGGTCCAGTGGTTGAGTAAAAATTCGACTGCCTGGTCGAGCCTGTTATCTTGATTGAGATAGGGAGTAAAACGGAAGGCACTCAAGGCGATCAAGGTCGTGCCAGGGTTGGAGAATTCTGTTTCCGGGCCGCGGCCGAAGCTGAATTTGTTGCAGCGCCAGCCGCCGTCGTGATACTGGATGTCCAGCAGGTGCTGGAAGGTCTTCTGCAGCCTGGGGTCTGTGGCATAGCCGAGATGGCAAAGGACATTGGCAGCGATGCTGGTGTGGCAGGGGTAGATCGCTCCGCTTGGCGCCAGTTTGAAGCGGCCATCTTCGCGCCTGACGCTCCAGATCAGAGCAGCGACGTCGCGGAGAATCGGATCTGTCGGCGCGACACCGAGCTCTAACAGCAGTAGCGCACAATCCATGGTTGAAAATGGGGTGCCCTTGATCAGACGTTTGTCAGGTGTCGTCCACAAGTCAGCGCCCAGGTCGTGTCGTTTGGCCAGGATGGTATCGATGTCGGTCTGGTAAACCGATGACACTGACATGGTGCAGCCTCCTGTTTGCCGTTTTCACTTTTTAAAATCCATGGGCGTGTATAATGAAAATAGAAGCAGGTTGATGGTGCTGGATTCTTTCTGAACGGTGGGTTTGGGTTCATTCCATTTTCTCATATTTAAAGGGAAATGTTTACACGATATTGCCATGTGAATGTCCGAGTGAAATGGAGGCTAATAGCATGAAACGATTCGTTGGGACTGCAAGCGTGCTTTTATGCCTTATGCTGGCTACGTTCCTTCTCATTTCGTGTGTCAGGCAACCAACCAGGCCGAATGGATCACAATCGACAGGTTCAGAAGCGACTGGTTCGACTGATGAGTCAGAAAGTGCCGAGCCAAACAACACGACTGCCACACAGCCGGTTTCAACTAATGAAACGACGCTTGACGATCTCTCCGCTAACGTTTATGGCAATGGCGGTCCGGTCGTGCAGCAGGGGGACTGGATCTACTACAC
>RZYP01000364.1 GCA_009930275.1 Negativicutes bacterium | reverse complement strand
TGGATTATATTGAAAAAACCAACCCCCTCTTTCCCGCATCCCTGTGAGTGTTACTCAAATTCAATGAGAAGAGCCGATTTGGGTACAACTATCCCTTTTTCCACATGAATCGATTTGATAATTCCTGATTCAGGTGCAAGAATATTATTCATCATTTTCATGGCTTCCAGAATCATCATCGTATCGCCTTCTTTAACTTTCGATCCGGCTTTGATATAAATTTCCCGGATAGTTCCTGGAATGACACTGTATATTTTTTTTGGATCATTGGGGATAAATTTTTCCCGTGAAACGAATTTTGTGGTGAGCATGGTTTTATAGCGTCCGTTTTCCACATTAAGAAATTTATACCCTTCTGGTGCACTTTTATATCGCATATTTCAACATTTTAATTAAAAATAATAACGACTACGTCTGATATTAAAATGGAGGTAGTCCATGTTTTTTTTCCGGAGAGTCTGTGCGTTTTTGTTTGGAGATGTCGATGGCATGGATTAGCATATCGCGGGTTTCTTCCGTTTCGATTACTGCATCGACATAACCGTAGGCGGCTGCCACATAAGGGTTTGCGAATTTTTCTTTATATTCTTTAACCTTTTGTTTTCTTACCTCGTCTGGGTTCTCTGAATTTTTTATTTCATTTCTGAAAATAATATTGGCAGCACCTTCCGGACCCATCACTGCTATTTCGGCCGATGGCCAGGCAAACACAAAGTCGGCACGCAAGTGGTGTGAACACATGGCAATATAGCCTCCCCCATATGCTTTTCGCATGATTAGGGTAATTTTGGGTACTGTAGCTTCGCTGAAAGCATAAAGGATTTTGGCTCCGTGACGAATTACTCCGCTGTGCTCCTGATCGATCCCAGGTAAATATCCGGGCAGGTCGACCAGCGTTATCATGGGAATATTAAAGGCATCGCAATAACGGACGAACCGGGCTGCTTTATCGGAGGAATCGACGTCAAGTACACCGGCAAGCACCAATGGTTGGTTAGCTACAAAGCCTACTGTATTCCCGGCCATACGCGCGAATCCGATGACAATATTTGATGCGAATTTTTCCATAATCTCCATGAATTCAGAGTTGTCAGAAATCGACCGGATGATATCTCTGACGTCGTATGGTTGTTTGGGGTTGGATGGAAAAATATTATCAATTTTATACTGCCGCGTTTTGGGCGATTTTTTGGGGAATGGGATTGCTGTTGATTTGTTATTCCAGGGGATGTAGGAGACCAGTTGTTTGATTTGTTCGAAGCACTCCACTTCACTTTCAGCATAGAAATGTGCATTTCCACTAATTTCTGCATGCACTTTTGCTCCGCCCAAATCTTCCATGGAAATTTCTTCCCCTAATACGGTTTTGATGACTTCCGGTCCGGTTATAAACATTTTTGAGATCTTATCTACCACGAAGACAAAGTCAGTCAGGGCAGGGCTGTATACTGCACCGCCAGCGCAGGGGCCGAGTATTACTGAAATTTGAGGGATGACTCCG
>RZYP01000363.1 GCA_009930275.1 Negativicutes bacterium | reverse complement strand
CTATATATGCGCTATCCATGGCCTGGGCATGCTGTTGCGGTTGAACCACAAAACCAGTCAGAAACATCTCCGGAAGGACGATTAATCGGGATGTGGAATTCATACTTTTTATCAGCCGGCTGAAATGTGCCATGTTTCGTTCCGGCTCCTGCCAGTATAACGAAGTTTGAATCAGTGTGGCCTGAATGTTTTTCATGCGGTAAAAATACTAATAACTCTCCTATGGCAAGAAAAAATCTCTGCTATACAATACTTTCATTTGCAAACGTTTGCGATTATTTTACTCATCCCTCCCCTATTTAATTCACGGATTTTGCGTTACTTTGAATCGAAATAGTTTTAAACAACAAATATAACTGTGTAACTTAATAACAAGCGTATGAATCGTTTCGAAGCGTTTAATTTTAAAGGAAAACGAGCCTTGATTCGAGTGGATTTTAATGTTCCGCTCAACAGGGCATTTGAAATTACTGACACCAGTCGCATTGATGCCGCGTTACCCACGCTGCAGAAAATTTTGGCCGATGGGGGCTCCGTGGTTTTAATGTCGCATCTTGGAAGACCAAAGGAAGGACCGGAAGAGAAATATTCATTGAAATATCTGATTCCGTACCTCTCGAAAGTTACGGGAACTCCGGTGAAATTTGCCGATGACTGTGTTAGTGAAGCCGCGTTTCAACTCTCTTCCACCCTGCGTGCAGGCGAAGTCCTGCTGTTGAATAACCTTCGTTTCTATAAGGAAGAGACTAAAGGGGATCGTGATTTTGCAGCGAAACTGTCTCAACACGGGGATGTATATGTAAACGATGCCTTTGGTACAGCTCATCGGGCGCATGCTTCGACTACCATTGTTGCGCAGTTTTTTGCTGAGGAGAATAAAATGTTTGGAATGCTGCTCGGAAGGGAAATTGAGCATATGGATAAGGTGCTTAAAAACTCCAAACGGCCTTTTACGGCCATTTTAGGTGGAGCTAAAGTTTCCGGCAAAATTCAGATCATCGAGAATCTACTTACCCGGGCTGATACACTGGTTGTTGGTGGCGGGATGATGTTTTCCTTCATTAAGGCCATGGGCGGTGAAGTAGGCAATTCTTTGGTTGAGGATGAATTTTTGGAACTGGCACAGAAAACCTTGCAAAAAGCTAAGGAGCAGGGGGTAAAACTCTATATACCGGGTGATGCAATTGTGGCTGATGCGTTTGATAATAATGCGGGGATAAAAGAAGTGGCCGCCAGCGCCATTGCGCCGGGCTGGATGGGCCTTGACATTGGGGTAAAAAGCCGAAACGAAATCCGGGAGATTATTATGGCGTCCAAAACTATTCTATGGAATGGCCCAATGGGTGTGTTTGAAATGGAGAATTTCTCTCATGGAACCCGATTTGTTGCTGAAGCCATTGCCGAAGCTACTGAAAAAGGAGCCTTCTCCTTGATCGGTGGAGGCGATAGTGTGGCAGCCATCAACAAATACCACCTTGCCGATAAGGTGAGTTATGTTTCA
>RZYP01000097.1 GCA_009930275.1 Negativicutes bacterium | reverse complement strand
CATAACATTGTTGTGATTGAAGAGGGTGCCCATTTGCATTTAATTACCGGCTGTGTATCCGGAAAGCATAATCAGGAAGGATTGCATATAGCTGTAAGCGAAAATTATGTGGCGAGCAATGCGAAATTCATCAACACGATGATTCATAACTGGGGCCCTGATTTTGTGGTCAGACCCCGTGCGGCCACTATTGTCGCTGATAATGCAACCTTTGTCAGTAATTACTATTCAGTTTCTCCCCCCAAAAATATTGAATCAATTCCCTACACACATCTCGAAGGGAATCATTCTTCCGCAAAGTATATGACCGTACTGGCGTCTATGCCCAATAGTTATTGCGATATTGGGGGGACGGTGCTCATGAGCGGAGAGAATACGAGTGCCGAGTTGGTTGCCAGGGCGGTCAATTATGGAGGGACAGTTCTTCAGACAGGATTGCTGATCGGGGCTGCAAAGGGTGCCCGTGGGCACGTAGATTGTTCCGGGTTGATGCTGAGTGACGGAGGTGTGATTGAAGCGGTTCCCGGATTAAGAGCGACGCATCCCGATGCACGTATGTCGCATGAAGCTGCAATCGGCAAAATCGATATGGGTGAAGTAAATTATCTCCAGTCGAAAGGACTATCTGAAATGCAGGCGATAGCATTGATCATCAGAGGATTCCTGAACATCGGGGTTGAAGTGGAGGGACTGGATACAGAACTGGAACAAATGATTCAACAAATTTCTGAGCTATCAGGACACGGAGAATAAAAAAGTATAAAACTTAAATAATAAAAATGAACACTTTACTTAGGATTCTGATTGGGATTCTTTTTTTTGAATTCAATTTCTTCCTCTTTTCAGATATAATCAATGCGCAAAACCAGTGCGAAATAACCGGGTTGGTTGTTGATGAAATCAATCACACACCTGTTGGTTTTGCCAATGTTTCGATAAAGAATACAGCATCTGGAACTACAACGGGTGCTCAAGGGCACTTTAAAATCAATATTGCCACGGAAAAACAGACTGTAATCATTGTAAGCCATATCAATTATCATAAAAAGGAGATTGTGATAAATGACAGTTTGTTTTCCGGCAATATTGTGATTTATGTGACCCCCAAAGAGATTCAATTATCGGATGTGGTGGTCTCTGCAGGGTTGTATGAACAACCCCTGGAGAAACTCACACATGCTGCCGGAGTCATATCTCACAGGGCAATTTTGGATAACATGCATTCGAATATTACGGATATGCTTTATCATACCCCCGGGTTTACACAAGTATGGGAGTACCATTCACCCATAATTTTAAGGGGGTTGAATTCCAACCGCCTGATCATCATGAAAGATGGGAACAGGCGAATCGGCACATTTCCCGGAGGGTATTTTGGTCAGGATATGAACATTTACGATAGTAGGCGAGTGGAAATCTTAAAAGGCCCCGGTTCGGTTATTTACGGTAGTGGGGCAATTTCGGGAATTATCAATTTGGTCAGTGGAAAGCCTTTTGGCAATCACCAGAACAGTGTTCAGTTGCATTCGGGGTATGGGAGTAACAACAACGAATTATTGGAATTGGTCAATCTCTGCCATAAACGAGAGAAATATGGGATTTCCGTCCACGGTAAATACCGGAAAACGGATGAGATGGTCTATGGCGAGGGAGAAATAGCTGAAAATAGTGATGTGGAAGATCGTGATTTCTCTGTCAATACCGGCTATAAATTTTCAGATGCACACCAAATGATTCTCAATGCCAACTATCATTACGGTGATTGGGGAAAACCGCGTGGTTTTAACGGTCCGACCAAACGTTTTACGCAAGTGCGTAACGAAGAAGAAAATCTTCATACCGATATTGCTTACAGCTATCATTCAAAAGGATTTGTTGAATCGGTAAACGTAAACTTGTATTATGATAATGGTTGGCGCGATTATTACCAATATAAATACAGTACTGTGAGTGATGCCTTATCGACACTTGATTTGGTACATTACAAGAACCAGTACGGAGGGGGGCGTTTTTACACCATTTTAAACCTGACTAAAACCAATAAAGTGACCATGGGGATGGATGGTTATTGGTTCCGGTTAGATAATCCTGCTGAGATCTTTGATTTCTATAACGATACCCATGGCGAAAATAGGGGATCAAAGAATACTGGCCAGCAAAATTATGGTTTTTTTGTCAATGACGAATGGAAGATGGGGAAAAAGTGGCAGATCGTTTCAGGTGTTCGTTTCGATGCTGCTACGGTGCTGGAAGGAGAAGAGGAGGCTTCCGCCGGACGAAATGAAAAGAGGAATGCTTTCAGCGGTAACGCAGGGCTGGTTTATTCGCCCAACGAGTCTATTCATCTCTCATTGAATACAGGAAGAGCTTTTCGGATGCCCACAGCCGAAGAAATGTTCACCAGGGTAATCAGTTGCAAAGGAATAAAAGAGGGGAATCCCGATTTAAAACCTGAATATAGCTGGAACTTTGACTTCGGACTGCGTGGTAAGGCGTTCCGACAGAAATTGAAATATGATATCGCGTTGTTTTATAATATTCTGGATGACTTTATCAATGAAGCTCCTGCGCAAGAGCAGGATATTGATTTCACTTTACACAACACTGATGCCAAATTAATGGGAGGAGAGTTGTCGGCCGCTTATCAATTCAATAATATATTAAGACCTTCCAATTCACTCCATCTTGGAGTAGGCGCTGCTTATGTATATGGGGTCGATTTGTCTGAAGGAGGTGATTCCCCCTTGTTTGGTATTCCCCCGTTTAAAGTAAATGTTGAATTAAATTATCGAGGGCTGGTCAATCAGAGATGGATCACCGGATATTTCGTGAAACTTGAAAGCGAGTATGCTGCGGCACAAAACCGGATTGCTCCAATACCGGAGGGTACGGAGGGAGGTCCCTGGGGATATGTTCCTTCCGACCCGCATACGGCTTTTAATTTGGCTACTGGGCTGAACTCAAACGCATTGCCGGGTTATCCGAAACTACGCCTTATTGTAGCCAATATCTTTGATGCAGCTTATCAGCCTTTTGGCTCCTATGTCCCGGCAATGGGTAGAAATATAAAAATAGTATTATCCTTTCATTTTTAACAATATACCATCATGAAGCAAATCTATTCTATTATCCTGATTACAGCCCTTTTGTTTTCTGTAAATGCGTGCAATCGAACGGGTAACAAGCAAAGTAGCAGTACTGAAGAGGCGGCCCCGGCAATTGGTTATCTCTCTGTAACCGATATTTTTGAGCAAGGGGAATCGTTGGCAAACAAAACCATCTTAGTGGAGGGAGTTGTTGAACATGTATGTAAACATACCTGGAAACGTTTCAAAATCGTTGATGATGCCGGCAAGCAGGACTTGAAAATTGAGCTGGGAGATCAATTTCCGTCAATTGATGCTTCAATTCTAGGGAAAAAGGCAAAAGTAACCGGAACATTGGTCCCGGTAGTAATGGATGAAGAGCTGGTAAAACAGTGGGAAGAAAAGATGAAAGAAAGCCACAAAGGGGAAGAAAACAGCGATCATTACAAGGAAGAACTGGCTTTTATCCAAAATATTCACCAACAACTGACCAACGGCGATATTCAATATTACATCAATTATACCCTGGAAGCGGATCGGTATGAGTTGGAATAAAAAGAAGGTGCAACGCCTGATGCGTGCTTTACACAGGGATATCGGATATTTTGCAGTGGGCATCACATTGGTTTATGCCTTTTCCGGTTTTTTATTATCACATAAAGGTCGTTTTCCTGCCACAACAACTGAAAAACATACGATTGAATTGCCCACAACCCTCAGCGGCGACAAATTTACGCAATACTGGAATGCGAACAGGACGATCAAACTAAACCATGTCAGGGAATCAAAAAACCATATTCAACTTTTTCTCGATGGCGGTATGGGTGATTATGATAAAAGGAGTGGCAAGACCTCATATGAACTATATAGAAAGCGCCCATTAATTACTTTTTTAGTTCAGTTACACAATAACCAGAAGAGAGGCTGGATCGGTATTGCTGACATCTATGTTTTTCTCTTGTCTTTCCTGGCAATATCAGGATTAGTACTGGTAAATGGAAAAAATGGTTTTTACAAACGGGGCTTTTGGATCATGTTTTTCGGTTTTATTGTTGTACTTTTATTTGTTTTTGTGAAATGATGCGTTCCGTTTCGGTTCTTTAATGCGTTTATGGGAAACAAAAAGCTTAAAAAAATATTGTCGATCTCATTGGTAGTTATTCTATTACTGCCAATGTCTATTAAATTGCTTGACGGGCTTTTTCACCATCATGACCATTTTCATTGTTGGGCAATAAACGAAAAGCATTTCCATAAGTTTCACAAAAAATGCCCCATACCAGACCTTGAACTATCATTTTTTTCAGACCAGAATCATTCAAATAGTACACAAAATCAGATTCATAGTGTAGTATATATTGATAACTACAATTTTAATTATTGTTGTAAAAAGTTCTATTATACATTTTTATTACGTGCACCTCCGGGACATGCAAAAAGATCAATTACAGCCAGATGGTTGTAATCAACTTAATTGTATCACTTATCAACGTAATAAAAAATGAAGAAAATCGTTTTCATTTTCTTTGTGTGTATTCTTTTTGTAAAAGTAAACGCTCAAAATCAAATAAAAGGGAACATTCTCGATGCAAACAATGCACCATTAATCGGGGTTTCCGTTTTTATTCCAGAACTGAATAAAGGGACAATCACTGATCAGGCTGGTCGTTATCTGTTGACCGATGTCCCGACCGGAAAAATTAGCCTTCAATATTCATATATAGGATATAACACAGAAATCAAAACAATTGTAGTTGCACAAGCTGTCAATATTGTGAATGCGGTGTTAACGGAGGCCATTATCCAGTCGCAGGAAGTAGTAATTACCGGGGGTTACGTGAGTTCCCAACATGAAAATGCAGTAAAGATAGACCTGTTGAGGAGTAAGGATATAGCATTGTCTGGTACCCCTAATTTCATGGAATCATTGACCAAAATTCCGGGTGTGGATATGATAGCCAAAGGGCAAGGCGTTTCAAAACCGGTAATTCGCGGACTATCAATGAATGACGTTTTGGTGATGAACAATGGTGTACGGATTGAAAACTATCAATTTAGTGAGAATCACCCCTTGGGTGTAGATGGTAACGATCTGGAAAGAGTTGAAGTTGTGAAGGGCCCCGCATCTTTGCTTTATGGGTCAGATGCGATAGGCGGAGTGATAAATTTCATTAAAGAAAGGCCGGCACCGGTAGGTAAGATTGTTGGCGATTATCGTATGCAGTTGCATTCTAATACACTTGGAATGAACAATAATATCGGACTGAAAGGAGCTTCGAAAAATCTTTTTGGTGGCTTTCGATTTGGAAATAAAACCCATGCCGACTATTTACAAGGTGGCGGTACTTATGTTCCCAATTCCCGGTTCAAAGAAATGACTTTCAATGCCAATAGTGGATATACGGGAAGGATCGGGACTTTTAAACTTTTCTACGACTATTTCCAGCAAAATCTAGGGATGACCGTTCCTGCAGTCAAGCCTTTAATTCCCGAACGAGGTCGAGGTAATGGAATTTGGTTTCAGGATCTGAGACACCAATTGATTTCATCACAAAACCGGTTCTACTTAGGGCAAATCAAATGGGATGTCAATGCTGCTTACCAAACCGCATTGAGGAAACTGCATACAACGCTTGACCTCCCTTTTGTAGAGATGAACCTAAATACGGTGACCTACGAGTCTAAATTACATTACTCGCCTGGCGAAGCATTTGAATATATTATGGGCTTACAGGGTATGTCGCAAAATAATCGCAACCTTAACAACCGGGCCTCTCAGTTTTTGCCGGATGCCGATATCGATAATATCGGTTTTTTGGGAATGGCACATTATTCAGTAAACAATATGCTTAAGCTACAAGGTGGTTTAAGATACGATATATATAAAACTGAAACATACGCACTCGGAACCGAGGGGACAGATAGTTATCATGCCCCGGTAAAGAAAGAGTTTTCGAACCTTAACGGTTCACTCGGAGCGACCTATCGACCTGCTGAAAAAATCATGCTGAGGGTGAATATTGCCAAAGCATTCCGGGTGCCCAATTTATCGGAACTCACGTCAAATGGAATACATGGGAATAGATTTGAGATTGGGAATGAAGAATTGTCTCCGGAAAATGCTCTTGAAACAGATGTTAGTCTGCATTATCATAGCAAATACTTATCGTTTGATTTTGCAGCTTTTCGCAATCAAATAAACGACTACATTTATATCTCACCGACGGCGGAGAAGACGACGGATGGTACAGCCATCTATCGTTTTTCGCAGACAAACGCAGTGCTTTATGGCGGAGAAGCGGGGATCCATTTTCACCCTACATCTTTGCCTTGGTTACATGTAGAAGGTACCTATTCGTCAGTTGTAGGGAAACAGAAAAATGGTGATTTTCTGCCATTTATTCCGGCTCAAAAAATAAGGTATGAAATACGTGCAGAAAAAGAGAAGTTGGGTTTTTTAAAGAACCCCAATATAAAGATCTCTGCTCTGACTGCTTTGACGCAAAACAATCCATCTCCATATGAGACGGCAACTGAGGGTTATACACTGGTAAATATAAATGTATATGCTGAAACAGAGCTGTTAAATCAATCTCTGGGTTGGGGTATATCTGCTAATAACATCTTCGATATACAATATTACGACCATCTTTCAACATTGAAACCGTTGGCATACTATAATCAGGGCAGAAATATTGCACTGTCATTGGTGATCCCTTTTGAGATAAAATAGTTTGAAAAATCTTAATTGGCAGTAATCGATGATTGCTTTTTTGGTTCGGCATATACTACATATGCCGGACCATCCTGATTGTCATCCAACATCAGTAGAACGAGATTGGTCCGTTCTGTTGACCAAATGGCACAAGGATATTCTCCGGGATATTTCTTCTGTTCAGAAAACAGTTGTTCGTATTGCGTGAAAATGCTTTTATCTTCAGGGACTTCATAGGTGGGTTGTGAATAAAGCTCACAGAAGTAGTCATATAGGATCTTGAAACTTTCGTCAAAATCGCTGCCGAAAACTCTCGTTTCGACATACGGAACAAAATCGTTCAAGCCATACGTGGTGATCAGATTTGGGCTGCTTTTAAGTACATCCACATACGATGTCCATGCCTGTGAATTTTTTGTAATATCATCCCAGTTATATGCTAAAAAATCTTTATCATTGGTAACTGTTATATCAAGTTGGTCACGGAATAGTTCCTTGTTATCTTTCCATGCGATAAGATAGGTTACATGTTTGCCGGGAAACCTGAAACAGTGTCCCCATCCCATGGTCAGATGCTCTTT
>RZYP01000362.1 GCA_009930275.1 Negativicutes bacterium | reverse complement strand
TGAGCATCTTTGATGTTCATATCAGCCCCGTCTTTTATAAGCAGCTTCATCAGGCCTGTGTAACCGTTGCGTGCGAGATACATGAGGGCTGTCATGCCGTAATGGTTTACAACATCTGTGTTGGCGTTCGCTGCAAGTAAAAGGGTTATGACCTTCCTCTTGTTTATTGGATCTTGGCATGCCATTATCAGAGGACTGCTGCCTTCTTTATCTGCCAAGTCCCTCTCAGCCCCGTGTTCCAGCAACAGCTTTACTATTTCAGTACGTCCGCACCAGGAAGCATGTGACAGTACAGTGGAATAAAAAATATTTTGAATATTGGGGTCCGCCCCGCGATCCAGCAGCATGTTTACCGTTTCAGTATGTCCGTTCCAGGCAGCATGCATAAGCGCCGTCCAGCCTCCTTCATCCTGGATATTCACGTCAGCACCTCTGTTAAGCAGGGACTGGACTATTTTAGTCTGTCCATAAGCGGCAGCTATAATTAGTGAGGTATTGCCGTATGTGTCGCATGCATTTACATCTGCTCCGGCATCCAGCATTTCTATGATTTCAGCAGCATTTCCATACATGGCCTTCGTTCTTAATTGTTTGTTAAGCTCGTTCTGTTCCTGCTTTGTCACGCCACTGCCCCCTATATGTCGAAATCGGGCTCGCACCTACCGGCATGTGCAGTGTCTTCTTGCCTTAGGGTTTCCCGTTTCACCTGCCGAACCATACTGCTTATCCATTGACTGTGTTTTTCCGGATACTCATTTTTAAGTATATCCAGTGCTGTCTGCCCATCGTTGTTTTTTGCATTAATATCAGCTCCGGCTTCGACAAGCGTTTCCATCAGATCCGTATCGCCGGACCAAATTGCCAGGTTCATAAGCGCAGTCCAGTTGTTGAATTTGTCCTGTATATTTGGGTCAGCACCTGCTTTCAGCAATTTTTTAATATATATTCCTATTTCCGGATATGATTCATTCCAGGTCGCATACATAAGTGCAGTCCAGCCCGACCTGTCTTGAATATTAATGTCAGCATCATGATCCAGCAAAATTTGAATTATTTCAGGATATCCGTAAGCACAGGAAAACATAAGCGAAGTAGCGCCCAGGAATACTTTAATATCTTCGGGCTCATCCGTATCATTATAATTATCATCATTATAATTATCTTTAGTCAGGACAGTGTTCACATCAGCCCCTGAAGCAAGCATTTCCGCTACAATACTTTTCTTGCCGGTCCTGGCTGCGTTGATCAACTGTTCGTTAAGCTCCTCCTGTGTCATGTGACCATCTCCTATATATCAAAGTCTGGAACTTTACTTCGCCCGAGTATAGAATCCTCTTCCCGAAGCCTTGCCTCCCTGGCTTTATGCTCTATATACCTGATAAATTCCGGGAACTGGGCAGGCCAATGTACCTGGAGTATTGCTGCCGGAGTCTGACCAACGCTGTTTTCTATTGTCATGTCGGCGCCTGCGTCACAGAGTTTTTTAAGCATATTAAGGTCACCGTCCGCAGCAACA
>RZYP01000361.1 GCA_009930275.1 Negativicutes bacterium | reverse complement strand
TTTCGCATCCAGCACAACAACCACACTCTGATTGCCCACCTGATTCGCAATTTCTGAAACAAGCTCCGGTCTTTCACAAGCAGCCGAACTAAGCGCCACTTTTTCAACCCCCAAACTCAGTATGCGCAGCGCCTGTTCTACCGTTTTAACACCGCCCCCATAACACAGTGGCATACGACACTCTACGGCAAGGTTCTCAATCATCTTATAGTCTGGCTCCCGTCGTTCCACTGTTGCATCAATATCCAGCACCGTTAGCTCATCAACCTGCTTTTCGTTGAAAATTTTCACGGCATTTATCGGATCACCCACATACTTAGGCTCCTTAAAGCGTATTGTCTTTACCAGCCCTTTATTATGAACCAGCAAACAGGGAATAATTCGTGGATATAGCACACTAACGCCCCCTCAAAAAACAGTTCAAGTCTATCGCATCAACAACACCGTTACGCAAACGAACATCCTCCGTGATTAGCGTTGCCGCTTTAATTTCTGAAGAAGCACAAATAATCGCATCTGGTATTTTTAATCTATTCCCACTCATCTCGGACCTCTCGTTGATATTTAACAGGATCAACGTTGCAAAAACTATTCACAGTCTAACGAGAAAAATCAAGTCCACGATCTGCCGCCACAACATCTTCTGTAGACTGTTCATCTGTCAAAAGAATAACTCTCACATGACGCATATTGACGTTCTTATTCTTTGGAATCCTAATCTGATTATCGATCACGTCTGTTTCAAATTCTACAGCTTGCATATTACTATTCCTTTTTATTCACTTTTATCAAAACCGTACCTGCGGGATTTCAGACCGCATCTTTCGCCAAGGACGGGCTACAATTAGCTTGTAATGACCTGCCGTTCCTGACCGCATCTTTCGCCAAGGACGGGCTACAATCCCGTCTCTACTTATAAACACGCAAAATTCTTTAACACCTGGATACCATTTCCATGACTTTTTTCAGGATGGAACTGTACTCCATAGACATTTTCAGCCTGCACAGCACAAGTAAATTTCATTCCGTATTCTGCTTCAGCCAATATATTTTCTTCATGGTCACAACTGAAATAATAGGAATGAAGAAAATAAAACCTCCGCTCATCATCAAGCATTGCTAAGAGCGAGGATTCACCTCGCGGCGTAATGGTATTCCAACCCATGTGCGGCAGATGCGTTTTATGCTGCAACAAACTCACATCTAGCCTTTTCACATCCGCATCAATCCAACCCAACCCAGCAGAACTCCCTTCCTCACTTGAACGCGCCATGATCTGCATCCCCACACAAATTCCCAAAACAGGCATCCCCTTTTCCAATACACATTCATCCACAGCATCTCGCAACCCCGACTGAATAAACGATTCCATCGCATGATCAAATGCCCCTACTCCCGGCAAAATCAATTTTGTGACTTCACCAAAATCGGATGCGGAAGCAATAATACAATGCGCAATATTCAAACGCTTATACACATTCGAAAACGCACGAATATTACCCAATCCATAATCAATAA
>RZYP01000360.1 GCA_009930275.1 Negativicutes bacterium | reverse complement strand
TCATACTTGGAAAAATGATTCCTTACGTTGCCCTGGGGATGTTATCTTGGCTTGCATCTCTAGTCATTGTCTTCGGATTTTTCAGAACACCCATGAGGGGAAGCTGGGGAATTATGATTTTGTTGAGCCTGGTGTTTTTATTTTTCATCGCCTCAATAAGTTTATTTATATCAACAATGGCCAGAAGATCCATCGACGCAACCCAGTACGCAATGGTAGTTGCACTTCCATCATTTCTCCTTTGCGGATACACTTGGCCTATGGTGGCGATGACAGGGATTTATAAAATAATCGGGCACCTGTTTCCTATAACATACTTCGCAGTAAACGTAAGGAACATAGCCCTCATGGACGCAGGGATTCAGCAGATAGCCCCGGACATGGCAGTAATGATAGTCCTGTCCATCATCTTCATCCAGCTCAGCAACCTAAGGGGGACGCTTCTATTTGGTGCACTTTATCCACAGGGTAAATTAAACGAAATCCCTTCTCTTCGAAGCTTTGATGGAAGAAACAAGCCAAGGCAGAAAGCCCGGCCTTCGGCCTTGGCTTCCCGAAGCTTTTTAAATCTGAAGTAAAAAAATTGGCAGGATTCGCCCCTTGGATTTTAATTGTTGAGATTAGAATCCATGAAGGCTGTTCCTGCTATATTTTTTTACCTTCCTTTAACTCAAACGCTTCATTTTGGATCTCGTTTTATCTCTTTTTTTAATAATCCAAATTACATCCTAATATTCTCTCTTGTGGAAAACTCGCACCAAAAAGAAGCGTCCCCTCCAACTCTCATCCTCGACTTTTCCTTTGACTTTATCTTCAAGATTGTTGTATAATAGGCCTGTAATTTTTACTTGTTTTAAGGGTATGTTATATAACAATTAAAGTAGACAATGCTTTATTATATAAAACGAAAGGATGATTGAAATATATGCGTAAACTTTTTACATCTGAGTCCGTTACAGAAGGACATCCAGACAAAATGGCGGACCAAATCTCCGATGCTGTCCTTGATGCCATAATGGAAAAAGATCCAAATGGCCGTGTTGCCTGCGAAACATTTGTAACTACAGGCCTTGTACTTGTTGGAGGAGAGATCTCCACATCTTGTTATGTTGATATTCCAAAATTGGTTCGTGAAACTGTTAAGGAAATCGGCTATGTCCGTGCAAAATATGGTTTTGACTATGCAACCTGCTCCGTGCTTACCAGCATCGACGAGCAGAGTGAAGATATTGCCCTTGGGGTAGATAAAGCTCTTGAGGCTAAGGAAGGTCAGATGGATGATTCCCAAATCGAGGCTATTGGTGCCGGGGACCAGGGAATGATGTTCGGTTATGCAACCAACGAAACTGAAGAATATATGCCCCTGCCAATTTCTCTGGCTCATAAATTAACCAGAAATCTTACAGAAGTTCGCAAAAGCTGTGAGCTTGATTATCTTCTTCCCGATGGAAAATCTCAGGTTACTGTGGAGTACGAGGATGGAAAACCTGTAAGAATTGATACAATTGTTATCTCAAC
>RZYP01000359.1 GCA_009930275.1 Negativicutes bacterium | reverse complement strand
ATCCTTTTTATTGTTTTATTTATTGTCTGTTTTGATTTCTTTCAACCAAATTTACAAAAACAAAACCAAAAAAGTGTTCCAATTGGCTACACAGTAGGTTTTAGCAGTCATTCGTTGGCTGAAATAAAATCAGAACCAACAATTTAAGTGGAATATTAAAACAAATTAGAAGAAATGTCAAGGGCTGAAGGGGAAACAGCCCATTGACATAAGGAGAGTATTAAGATGGAAATGTATTATATCACACTTTTATCCAAAGATAACACTATCAGGAGTTAATCTTTTTCTAGCATTATATCTTTCGATTGCTACTCTATCATTCTTTCCTCTCATGCTTTCAATATACTTCTTGTCAGCAAACAATTCAGCTTTAGAAGCATAAGGTTTAATACCAACTTGTGTTGATTCTCCTCTTATTCTATCTCCACCATCTTTGTTTGCTTCTTGATACATTGAATACATACCACGAATTGCAAAGTCACTCATTCCACCTTGAATATCTTTGTCAAAGGTTTTCTTTTGTGCTTCAGTTAGGTTTTCTCTACCCCAACTAATCATCGCTTCGTACTCTTGCTGACCACCAACAACTGCATGTGCATTGCTGATACGTTCTCTTAATTCAATAGCACCCAACTTGACATCACGAATATCCAATCCTTGCTCGATTAACACAGCTTCCATTTCAGGAGTAAGTTGCATATTGTTCTGTAAGAATTGTGGCACCAAATCCATAACAACTTGTTGTTGAGCTTGTTGCTTGGCTATGGTTTGTTGTTGAGCCTCTTGTTCAGCTACTGTTTTCTTTTCTTTGTCCTTGTACTCACGAACTGTGTTTGAGTATTGCTTGTGAAGTTCTTTGTACTTGGATTGAAAGTCCTCTAGTGACTTAAACTGTTTCATGTACTCAGGGTCTTTGGCTACTAAACCATCCCAATCCTTGATTGCTTGTTGCTGTTCTGCAACATCACTTGGCAATCCACTAGGTGCTTCAGTCTGCGGTTGAACTTCTGTTGTTACATCACTCATCGCATTACCACCACTTTATCTCGACCCTCTTTAAAGCTCATATTCTTAAGGAGTTGGTCAATTTGCTCATCCGTAACACCATGCTTTTCCTTAACCATAGCTCTAGTCCAACCACTATTCACTAAAATACGCATCTCTTCTTCTGTTGGGAATGTTACCTTGTTTGGGTCTCTTCCCATAATTCTACCTTGCGACAATGACCACTCACGATATTCATCAGGTGTCATAACCATAATGTGACCCTCACCAGCGTTTGTAATAATATCTGGTGTTGTTGTTTGCGTTAAATCACTATTTCTTGCCATCTGTTTTTTCCTTTGGTTGTTTTGGTTGTTTTTCTTTTTTATCTTCTTCGTAATTATGAACCTCGTGAGCTTCGCCTTTTACTTTCTTGCCGTATTCTACTGCATCATATACTTTTACCATTATGCTTGTCCTCCCATTAATGCTTGACCAGCTGATTTGCCTAAGCTATCAGCACCACTTTGTACCA
>RZYP01000358.1 GCA_009930275.1 Negativicutes bacterium | reverse complement strand
TTCGTTTTAAAGAGCGCGATTGGTTTAACAATGATGCCTTCTGGTGGGGAAAAAATGCTACCGATTGGGCCTATACTGCAGCATGGCCGGGCGTTGTCGCCGAAGACCACCCCATTTATGTTCCTGTGCACCGGTATGCCCGAAATATTATTGTAAGCATCGATCATTGGGTAAAGGGTTGGATTGATTGGAATGTGGTACTGGATCATAACGGAGGGCCAAATCATGTGGGAAATTTCTGTGGCGCACCCATTATGATCGATACCCGTACCCAGTGGGTTTATTACACTCCGGTGTATTACGTTTTGGCTCAGTTTAGTCAAACCATCCGACCGGGTGACCGCGCTGTTAAAACACAAATGTATTTAAACGATCTTGACAACGATGCGCTCCATGCCTGTGCAACCCTTAATACGGATCAGATTCTGAGTGTTCAGCTTTTAAACACCACACCACATGAAATTTTATATCAATTAAAAATTAAGAACCAGTTTGCATCCATAAAAATCGATGCGAATTCTCTACAAACTATTCAAATACAACTCTGACTTATTTCGGAAAAAATAATATTGAATTTGATTCAGAATGAAAAAATCTACGATATATATAGGAAATACCCCACTATCAACCCATCATAAAGAGGTTAAAGGGTATTTTGTGGAAATCGAAAAGGAAAAATTTTATACGATTTCTAATAGTCACAAAATGCCTGATTTTTTTATGAATATCGTGAGTAACGCCGACCATTGGATGTTTATTTCGAGCAATGGTGCCTTAACTGCTGGGCGAAAAACCCGGGATAATGCATTGTTTCCTTATTATACCGTTGATAAAATTCATGATTACAAGGGAAAAACCGGGAACAAGACCCTTTGCCTTGTGAATAAAAACGATAAAACCTGTTTGTGGGAACCCTTTACCGACCAGTCGGCGCAGCTATACGATATTGAACGAAATATATCCAAAAGTATTTATGGTAATAAAATTGTATTTGAGGAAGTTAACCTCACACTGCAACTCAGTTATCGGTACGGATGGTATAATAGCGAAAAATTTGGGTGGATTAAAAAATCCGGAATTACCAACCTGGATCATTCCCTGGTACAAATTGACATGGTTGACGGCATTAGAAATATTTTGCCTGGCAATGTGGCGTATGCTTTTCAGAATGAATTCAGCAATTTGCTGGATGCGTACAAGAAAAATGAGCTTCTGCCTGACCTAAATTTGGGCTTGTTTATGTTAAGCTCAGTTCCTGTCGATCGTGCTGAACCTAGTGAATCGCTCACTGCGACCTCCGTTTGGTCGTATGGAAGTTGGCCGAAGGTAAAGCACCTGTTATCTGATTATCAGTTGGAAACCTTCCGGACAGGAGGTGAAATTGTTTCTGAAACGGATGTGCGTGCAGCACGCGGAGCCTTTTATGTAAATGCACAGTGGGTGCTATTGCCGCACGAAACACAGACCTGGTATCTGGTGGCTGAGGTAAATCAGGATGCTGCCGCCATTGCCGATTTAGC
>RZYP01000357.1 GCA_009930275.1 Negativicutes bacterium | reverse complement strand
GGAATGTCAACACTTTAGCGGACAATTTACTAAGCCACAGCTTGTAGATGCTGTTGTTGCCATTGTTTGAGGTACTGAACAGGGCTGAGATAACCCAGACGTCTCTGGGCTCGTTGGCGATTGTAGAACACTTCAATGTACTCAAAGATCCTTTGTCTGGCTTCATCGCGTGTCGGATACAGGTGCCAGTGGATGATTTCCTTTTTCAGTATGGAGAAAAAACTCTCGCTCCAGGCATTATCTCCTGGTTTGCCAACCCGGGAAAAGCTTTGCTTCCACCCGTACCCAGCGATTTGATTCATCACCGTCTGAGCGGTGTACTGGCTGCCTCTGTCACTATGCCAAATAACACCGGCAGGTAAGTGCCATTTGTTCTGAGCGGCTTTGATTGTTTCTAAAACCAGCTCGGCTTTCATTGTTTTGGCATGGCACTGAGCCAATACCGTATTGGTCATTACGTCACGGACCTGGCACAAATAATCAAAACCCTCGCCCGTTCGGATATAACTGATATCACTAGATATGACCTGAAACGGTTTGCTGATTTTCAGATCACGTGTCAGATTCTTGTATTGATCACTTCTGGCTTTACGGCTATCGGTCAACGATCGCTGTCTGCGTCGGCAGTGGCTTGATTTGAGCCCTTCCTGGTCCATTATCCGTTTGACTACAGCAAATGATGCTTTAAGCCCATCACGGCGCATACAGCCACAGATCCGTTCCGCTCCATAGGTGCCTTTTCCTTCACGGTTAAACAGATCAATCACTTTGCGTCTGATCTTATCGTCTTTTTCCTGACGCAATGCGCGTTCATTGAGCCAATCGTAATAACCGGATGTTGATACGCCCAAGACTTGGGCCCACTTCGTTTTGGCGTATTGCTCTTGCATTTCCATAAACTGATAATAATCAGCAGCATTCAGTGCTTTTGGTTTTTCGCGAAGTAGGCCGAAGCTTTTTTTAAGATGTCATTTTCCTCTTCCAGCTCAGCCACACGGCTGCGCAGATGGCCTAATTCATCTTGTTGTTCGGACAGCTGGGTTTTATCACCAGCCGGGGTATATTTCTTGCGCCAGCGATTTAATATGCTCACATTGATTCCTAGACTATCAGCAACTTCCTTTACAGTTCGCTCGCTGCTGTAGCTCATCCGTACGGCTCGCTTCTTGAACTCCTCATCATATTGTCTTCGTCGGTTGTTTGGCATTTGGTATGACTCCTTTTCTCACTTTCTATCTTACCAAACTGTCCGAAATTCTAACACACTCCCACGGGCAAATTCGAGAGAAAAATTCATATGGTAATGATACCTTCCCGCCAAGAGAATAAGTAGTAGAAAAATAGAATAAGACGGAGTGAAGATTTAAAATAACAACAACTTCACTCCGTCTAAATTTTTATTCGATCATAGAATTAGAAAGCAATACAGAAGTATTTTTAATATCGATTTATGCCAGGTAGGGATAGAGTCCGTATACTTGGTGTAAATTCGAAAAGATAAAAATGAGCCATGAGCTCGCTTTCGGTA
>RZYP01000356.1 GCA_009930275.1 Negativicutes bacterium | reverse complement strand
TAAAGTCCGGGGTGCTCCCCAGAGACATATCACAATCTTCTTTTTGTAGGCGTTCCTGTGCTGCCCGGACCTTAATTTCTCTGATGTATTTGAAAAATTCTTCCCCTTTTGAATAATGTTTTTTTTGCAGAATATCCATTGCTGTCTGCCCTTTGTTATTGACTGCTGACATGTCAGCACCTGCTTTCAAAAGTCTCTTCATGGCCGAAACAGTTCCCCTGCGTGCAAGTTCCATCAGTGGTGTGTCCCCCGCACTGTTTTTTGCGTCAAGGTTTGCTCCGTGTCTGACAAGAGCTGAAATATTGCCGACACATCCATAAGAGCAGGCCGCATGGAGCGGAGTATTCCCGCTGCAGTCTGCTATATTTGGATCGGCCCCGAGTTTCAGCAAAAGCTTCGTGCCGGTCGGTTTATTTTGCCGAGCCACATGAAATAAGGCTGTTTTTCCATCCGGCCCACGAAAATTAATATCTGCGCCCCGATCAAGCAACATAGATATTATTCGTTCGTTTGCACTTATCGCTGCCATATACAGAGGAGGTGTCCCCTGCTGATTTTTAAGGCAGGGGTCTGCCCCCAGTTCCAGGAGTTTTTCTGTGGCAACAGCCATCCCTACTGCTGTTGCTCTGTGAAGCATACTGTTGCCTGAGAAATCGATAAAATTAATGTCAGCTCCGGCGTTTATGAGTGCCATTGCCGTATTCTCAAATCTGTCAGACGCGCACTCGGAATATGCGTTATGGAAACATTTATATAAGGGTGTGAATCCGTTATTGTCTGCGATATTTATATCTGCCCCGTGTTCAATAAGAGTTTTGACGATCTCATAATATCCTTCAGATGCTGCGTAATACAAGGCTGTCCGTCCATCAGTATTTTTTGCGTTTACATCAGCTCCGTATTCAATAAACAGACTGACCCTTTCGTTAAATCCAACGTAAGCAGCATCTACTATACAGGGAGAATAACTACCGATCCGAACATTTACATCAGCTCCTGACATGACCAGCAGCTTTATAATATCAATGGTTTGATGTCTGCAGGCCAGATAAAGAGGAGGCAGAATTTCGCCTGTTTGATCGGAACTGTATTTATTAATGTCAGCACCAGCTTCGATAAGCAGTTTTACAACATTATATATATCATCATACATATTTGATAAAAGAACATAATTGAGAGGAGGTTCGCCGAATTTATTTGGCATGTTAGGGTCAGCTCCATGTTTCAGCAAGACACTTACAGCATTTATATTGTTTTTGTGACAGGCTGTATTCAATGCCGTTCTGCCCAAATTATCAAAAAGATTGGGGTCGGCTCCCGCTTCAAGAACTTCGTGTATTTTTGCTATATTCAGATGCTCAGTATCTTCATTTTTCAGAAGAGATGTAAGTTCTGAATTAAGGGTATCTTTATCCATAAAGACCATCTCCTATATATCGTAATCGGGAATATTGCAGGAAATTGTCTGCGAATCCTCAATAGTAAGATTTTTCTTTGCATAAGCCAACCTTCGAAAATATTCGATATT
>RZYP01000355.1 GCA_009930275.1 Negativicutes bacterium | reverse complement strand
ATGGTACTACGGAGGGTATTCGTGGGAGAGTAGGTCGCCGCCGAGATTAATTTAAGAAAAAAGCTCCGTGCATAAGCACGGGGCTTTTTTCTTGGGAAGATGCCGGAAAAACACCGGCGCGAAGCTGCGACAGGAACATGTCGCGGGAAGCGGTGGCGAAGCGATCGTAAGGGCGGTCAAACTATCGTCAAACGTGGTCAAACAGTAGTCAAACTGTCGTCAGCGACAAAGAACCATCCCCCTCACGTCATCCCGGTATGGGCCTGATGTAACTACCAGCCGATTCGCGCAACTCGCAACTCGTTGGCTCTCTGGCCGTGAGCCGGGATCCATTCCCTCACGTCATCCCGGTATGGGCCTGAGCCGGGATCCATAGGTTTTGGTTATCCCTTTCCGGATTTTGAAGTTAAAATCTAAAGAATGTACCCCGGCATCTCAAAACGCATTCGAAATAGTTCGAGCACTATGGTTAATTTAAAAAGTTTTCCTGACGGAAAAAGTGCTCTCCCGACAACGGCGTACAGGGGAGACGGAAAAAGAAGCTTCTAAGATCTTAACCAATCGCCCCAATTGATTTGCAACTGATTGCCAACCCCTCCAGAACTTGAACATTTTGTTAAATTTACAACGATTTCCCTTTATTGATCTTCGCTGTATAATGTGGTCGGTAACAAATTAAAATTGTTTTTTGTATTGGATACAAAATAGTGAAAAGGCGTGATTACATGAAAAATGCGGAAAGTATTGCTTATGAATCTATTATAGAAATGATCCTTTCACGAAATTATGCTCCGGGCGACAGGCTTGTGGAAACAGAACTTGCTGAATCCCTTGGACTTAGCCGTACACCGATTAGAAATGTCCTACGTCAGCTGGTTGCTGAGGGACTTCTTGAAGCTCGTGGAAATAAGGGATGTTACATACCTCAATTATCTCCGGAAGATATGACTTCGGTTTTTAAAACAAGGGCGCTTCTCGAAGGTCGTGCTGCGATGGAAGCGGCCTTTTGCCGAACGGATGAAGATGTGGACATGCTGAAATCACTGCTTGAAGAAGAAAAAGAAAATTACAGGCAGGATAAAAGAAAAGAGTACGCTGCCGTTAACAATAAATTTCATTTGTTATTGGCTAAACTGTCGAAAAACGCGTATATTGAGAGATATGTGAATCAGGTTTACTGGCGTGCAGGTTTATACACATTCTATTTTGACAGATTTTATGTTCCTCCTGCTCCAATTAAACTTCCTAGGGACCCCTCAAATTCCATCAGTTGTACTGAACATGAGCAAATAGTGAGGGCAATAGCGATCGGGGATGGCGCACTTGCTGAGAATGTAATGCGCAACCACATTTATACTTCTTATTCAAGGATAGCCGGACGTATACCCGCGGGTCAGAGTGCAGGAATTTTTACTGCAAAAAACCCATTCAGCCTGATGTCCTGATAGATAACGGAAGCCTTCATGCCTTTATGGGGTTTTATTGTCTGTTTTATAACTGCAACGCTTTGGGCTGTATCTCCTATTATGGC
>RZYP01000096.1 GCA_009930275.1 Negativicutes bacterium | reverse complement strand
TTATTTCGTTTTCAAGATTTTCACGTGCATTTGATTCACTGACTGTAGATATGCCCACTTTCACGACCAATGGGTTTCCGTTTGATTCGCCAAAGTGAACAATTGCTTGTGACTGATCTTCCGGGATAGATGTGCTCTTGAAATCATCGGAGAATTGTGCTACGAAGAACAGATGTTGGTCAGATACCCAGCCACTTGTTTTTCGCATGCCTGCGATCTCGTTGGGACCAC
The DNA here is from genome assembly GCA_009930275.1 of Negativicutes bacterium. The sequence continues at coordinate 7,259 of RZYP01000096.1, read as the reverse complement.
TTCTGTGAATCGACAACGTATCGATTGTCTCATCTGTCAACAGATGCTCCATGTCAATAACAAGTGTTGCCGGCAAACCTTTTTTGAAGGTATAACGATGCACACCGGCATGTGTTGAAGCAGTCAATTCAATTAGAATTCCCTCTTTTTTGAAATGAACGGAATAGTAACCAGGAGAGGCCTTTTCATCCTCATGGGAGAAGAGAATTGGTTTCAGTGTGAGTCGCTTTTCATCTGGATCAATTACATTTGAGGTCGGATGAAAAAGGATATCACCAAGGTCAATGGCCCCAGTACCACTTAAATGGGTGTGTGAAAAACCAATTATCGTTGAATCGCTGTAGTGATAACCAGAACAGGCATCCCAATTATTTTTCCGGGTGTCGGGGCTTAATTGCACTGCACCGTAAGGCGAGGTTGCTCCGGGGTAGGTGTGTCCATGAGCTCCTGTGCCAATGAATGGGTCGACATAATCGAGAGGATCAAATTGTTTGTTTTGTGTGCAACCAATCAGTAATAATTGCACCATCAAATAGTATATTGTTCTCTTCATCAATGATATATATTTATTCTGTAATGAAATAACGATCATACTTTGAGTCAAGTTGTACAAATTCTATCCCGTTTAACTTCAGATTTTGAATAATTGTTTCAACTTCTTCTTGTTCCGATTCTTTTTTAATAGCCCATTCATTTATCACACCTACAATCATGATGTTGTTTTTTTTGGCCCATGCTGCATCATCTTTTGAGGGATTGCCAAAGAAGTAATAATTGTCAGGATTGTAATCATTGCGAAGCATATTCTGTTCAAGTTGTTTTCTAGTACAACTTAGTCGAATTTTCCCAGTGAAGTGCTCTGTTGAAGCAGTTGTCCCTATCATCAAAGCGGTTTTTCGGAGATTGTGTGTGTCCAGGAAGTCAATGAGTTGATTAAAAACAGTTATTGGTAGGCCTTTTACCTTGTTGTCAATCATAACATTTAAGCCTTCTTTTGCGCACAGGGACAATGCATCTTCGAGCTTCTGCACCTTCGTTCCGCTATCTGAAACAAGTCTGTCGATTTCATCCCACCGCATTTCTGTTACTTCCCTTGATTCGCCATAGTATCTTAAAAAATGAGGGTCATGATGTGCAATTAGCACCGAATCCTTGGTTATACGCATATCCAACTCAACACCCCAGTAATTTTTTTTTGCTGCCTGCAGCAGTGCTTCTTTGCTGTTTTCAGGAATTTCATTCTCAACAACACCTCCACGGTGTGCGATTCGTTTCATCACGACTCGTTCAGAGGGAACTGAACACATTGCAAAAATAAGTACGAAAAGCGTGATGATAATCGGATGGAATGATTTTCTATTCATTTTGCATAATAAAGAATAGAGAGCGCCTGAAAATCAATTTACTACATTTATTTCTGTTCCTAAAAAGGAGTCATTTCAACCTGTAATGGATAGTGATGTACTCACCCATTAAAAGTTAAATGAAGAAAACATGATTCATCTTCAGACGCTCTCAATATGATATTATTTTTTAGTAACCCAAATTCTGTACGAGGTTTTTACTTTTTGAGATATCCGATTGAGGTATCGGGAAGACATGATGGACATTCGGATTGAAATTCCGTGAAGGCCAGATTTCCACAATTTCCACCTTGTCGAAAGAACCATCGTCTTTGAGTATTGTTTTAACACCATGCAGAGGTTTCGCGTACTCCTGCTGTGCAATACCCCACCTTACCAAATCCAGGTGACGGCTTGGTTGAAATTCAAAAGCAAGTTCACATCTTCGCTCATTCATTAACTGTGCTTTTGTAGCATTGCTGTTCCTTGGAAGCCCGGCACGTTCTCTTACATCATTGATGAGCTCCTTAGCTTCCGAATTACCTTCACCCTTTGACCAAATCAAAGCTTCAGCACGCATCAGAAGGATATCGGCATACCTGATCAGGGGGATGCTCATCCGGGTAGACTGATTGTTCCCGTTAGTGCTAAAATAGATCCCGGCATCTTCTTTCTTTCTAAATGGATGCATCCATTTACGGAATGTCATGCCCGATGTACTGGATATGGCTGCAGGTTTCACTCCGAAATGAATCTCCTGACTCATAAACTCAATATGCTGGTTGGGAAATAAGATGGTTACATCGCGTCTTATGTCACCCTCCTCATAAGCATCGTACAACTCGTAGGTTGGCTGGAAATAACCCCATGTATTATAGAGACCCCAACCTCCGTTCTGAAATGACATCCCGGCAAATTTGGGTCCTTCAACAGCCGTACCCTGGATAGAATAGATGTACTCACTGCTGTAGTTGGCGCTTTCGCTGAAAAGATTGTCAAATTCTGCGTATAAAGCTCTTTTGTCACTTCCGGATAGTGCCATGATTTTTGATGTCATGTCCAGTACGGTCTGATAATAGCTGGCATCAAACTGAGCAGCATACAGTGCTGCACGTGCAGTAAAAGCCCAGGCTGCAGCTTTATGAGGTCTTCCCAAGTCAGCGTTGGGCTGTTGTGACATTAATGTCAATAGTTCAGCAGCTTTTGACATGTCTTCGATGATCATATCATAGTTCTCAAGTACAGAAGAGGGGCGGGGTGCATCCAGATCGTCAAATTCCGTCTGCTCTGTCACAATGGGTATTCCACCATTGGGGCCATTGTCTCCATACCAGGGAGCGAGCCAGAGGTATGCAAATGCCCTGTGAAAATATGCCTGTCCAATTGCATTCTTCTTCACTTTCTCAGTAATTTTCAAATCCGGCACTTTTGCCAATATGTCATTTGATTTGGCGATGAGCTGATACATGATGCGCCAGTTATCTTTCGCATCACGTCCGTTGTCTGCCGACATCTGAAAATTTTTAATCTGATCTGCTTCAGATTGAGATCGTCCCGTGACAAGGTTGTCACTGCAATTTTCGAACCAGGTAAATCCGCGGCCATCAATACCTTCCCGAGCTTGCCAGAATGATAGGCCATCGACTGCAGCCAATACGTCATCGTCAGATTTCCAGTAGTTCTCAAATGTGGGAGCTCCATAAGATTCGAACTCCAGAAAATCAGAACAGCTGGTTGAGAAAACTAGCAAAAAGATTACTGCTCCTGTTATTATATATGCAATTTTTTTCATTTTGTAAAATTCTTATTGTTTGCAGATCCAAGTAGATTTAAAAATTCAGGTTTAAACCAATAGTGTAGGTCCTTGGCACTGGATACCTACCGCCATCCAAACCGTAATTACCCACTTCTGGGTCGAAACCGGTATACTTTGTGAAAGTATACAGATTTTCAGCATTCAGATATACCCTGATTGAAGAGTTCGGAAGACCAATTTTGTTAAGTACCGTACTGGGGAGTGTATATCCGAAAGTCACATTTTTCAATCTCAAATAGCTACCGTCTTCAAGATAAAAATCAGAAGCACGTGTGTAATTCCCGTTGGGATCACTGTGAAGAGCCAGTCTGGGAATACCGGAATCAGGGTTGTAATTCCATGAATCAAGAATATCACTCAGCATGTTATTTCCTTGCATACGTCCAGTGAGTCCCATCAGTTTAAAACCGTTAAACACTTTAGAATCGGTTATTCCCTGGAAGAAGAATGAGAAATCGAATCCCGAAGTGTTGAATCCGCCACCAAAAGCATAAGTTACACCAGGCAATGCGGAACCCATGTATCGGTTGTCATCATCGTTGATTCTTCCGTCACCGTTGTGATCAACATATTTAAGGTCACCAGCTTGTGCATTTGGTTGGATCTTACTTCCTTCATGTGTGTATGCGTCTACTTCTGCTTGCGACTGGAAAATACCGTCTGTTTCGAGCAGATAATAAGAGTACCAAGGTTGACCCACTGTAGAACGCAGTGGTTTCAAGCTGTTGATTGTATTGTCATGCGGGAAAAAAGCACGTTCGCCCAGGTCTAGCACTTCATTATTCACCGTACTGAAGTTTCCGAAAAGATTATAGTTGAATTTCCCAATCTTGTCATTGTAAGATGCTGAGAACTCATATCCACGGTTAAGTACACGACCAACGTTGCCATAGGGTTGCTGCTCAATACCCGCAGTTGAGGTAATGGGGATCTCTTCAATAAGGTCTCTGGTGAGTTTGTTGAAAAAGTCCGCACTCAGATCCAGCTTACGATTGAACATTGTCAGATCAATACCGACACCTGTTTGTACAGATGTTTCCCATGTAAGATTCGGATTGGAAATACTTCTCCTGTATACCCCCTGCGCTTCAGTTTGTAGTTGATCTCCGTAAAAGGCCTGCCAGGGAGCTCTTCCCATGGGGACATTATAGGAGTACCTGGGAGCGAGAGTGTTGTTACCAATCTCTCCATAGCTGGCACGTATCTTGAACAAGTCAAAGGTTGTTCTAAATGGAGCAAAAAAGGCTTCTTCCGAAAGCTTCCATGAAGCTGAAATAGCAGGGAACAGACCTGAATTGTTATCCTTCATCATCTTTGATGTTGCATCACGACGGAGACTGGCATTCACAAAATATCGATCATTATATGAATAACCGATTCTCGTAAACATGGATATCATGGCTTCATCCCAGATTTCTTCTGTGGGCTTTGTCTTTGCATAGGTGCTGGCATTTGGCCAAATGGTATAATGTTCGTCTTCCCTGTCAAAGTCGTATGTCGTAGCTGATTCGTACCGGTAATTTTCTTTTGACATTGTATACCCAGCCATGGCACTGATATGATGCACATCATTGAAAAGCTCGGAATAGGTTGCGATTGTTTCCCATAACCAGTTAGTATTCCATGTGTTGGATATCTGGCGGGAGTTCTCACTGGTGGGACGTCCCGGTTCCGGCACCCTTGGACTGAAATCTTCGTATCGTGAACTGTTTAGGCCCGCAGTGTAATCACTTTTGATGGAGAGGTTACGAAGGGGTTTCATCTCGATACTTGTGGTAGAATACAACCTTGCCGTCGGCCGGTTTTGTCTCAATCTGTTGAGCGTAGCCACCGGATTACGTATCTCCCCGTATCCGGAGATACCTTCGGCTGCGGCCCATCGTGGTAAAGTACCCATGTAGAGATCGGTTAACGGATCATACAGTTTATTCCCCTCTTTGTCCATGTCATAAATTGTTGCAGAAGGAGGAAAAAATACTGCATTGATCAAGACACCCTCATGCGATGTTGTGTTGATGTTACCCTGTCCATTACTGTGCTGAAATGTTATTCTCTCAGAAACAGTCAGCCAGTCGTTCATTTTAAAATCAATAGAAGCTTTGCCACCAATTCTTTTACTATAAGTATTAAGCAAGATTCCTTGTTCATTGTCATAAGAGAACGATGCAAATGATTTTAAATTTTCCGTTCCCCCTGAAAGTGAAACAGCGTAATGATCATAAGGGGCATTTCTGAAAACCTCATCCAACCAGTTGGTTCTTGTAACTGCACCGAATGGGTACTTGACAGGATCGGCTACAATGGGGAGGGTTCTGGTTGGTTCAAGAGCAGTTGCATCAGCCCATACTTTGTTGTATTCTTCAGAAGTGGTTGTTTCCGGTAATCTCCAAACTTGTTTGAATCCTTTTGATACGTTTACATCCACATTAATTTTACCTTCTCTAGCCTGTTTGGTGGTGATAATGATGACACCTCCGGAACCAACGGATGCTCCGTAAATTGCAGCAGATGCAGCATCTTTCAAAACGGTTACCGTTTCTACATCTTCGACATTGTAGGGTGCATTGGGAACCCCATCAACTACAAACAGAACCTTATCATTTCCTCTTGATCCAGGACCGCGGATTGTGAGAGAAGCACTTGAAAGTGGGTCTCCTCCGTTTGCCTGAATGGTGACACCAGGGACCGATCCCTGAATCATACTTGTCAGATTTGATGGACGACTCTTCATGGTTGCATCCATTTTTACGGTTGATACGGCCATGGACAAGTCATCTTTCCTTGTGGAACCGTAACCGATTACCACAACTTCTTCCAATAATTCAATATCTTCCAGTAGAGTGACATTGATCGTAGTTCTGCCATTCAAGGGGACTCTTTGGGATGTCATGCCTACGTAAGAAACAACAAGGATTGCATCTTCCGGTATGTTCTGCATCGAGTAATTCCCATCGATATCGGTAATGGTTCCCTTAGATGCATCTCCTTCAACAATAATTGTGGCACCAATGATTACTTCTCCATTTGTGTCTGTAACCCGCCCCTGAATTGTTTTTCCGGTTTGTTGTTGATTGGAGTTCTCCCTAGTTTTCATTAGATGACCCTCCGATGAATCTTTCGAAAGGATAATGTAGTTATTCTCAAAATCGTAGCCTATGCCAGTATTTGAGAATACTTCGTTCAGGTACTCTGAAACTTTATTTGATTTTTCCCGAAGTTTGACCTCTTTCTTTGTATCTACTTCGCGGTTGCTGAAAACCACCAGATAATCGGTTTGTTTTTCGATCTCCCGGATGAGCTGCCCCAGCGTTATAGTATTTGATTTCAGTTCAATGACGGCATTCTGTGCATTCGAATTTACCGCTGTCAATTGAAAAGCAAAAACAAATAGGAATATTAAGCAGATTTTCATGACTTTAATTAAATCTTTAATATCACTCAATTTTAGAATAGAGTGATCTGGTACAAAGTTTTTTTTCATATATTTGTATGTTTTAAGTGAATACTTGATGTCATTCTGGTGTTGGCTTGAACTTGCGATGGGTGTTGGCGCACCTGTCGCTTTTTATTGTGTAGGGTGGTACTATCTCATAGGCAATCTTTTTTTTAGTGTAAATATTCGTTGTCACAATCTGATCCAGTTTATCGTGCAAAAGTACAAGATTGATGAAATCTTATGCTTTTTATCAGGTTAAGAATTTATTAAGTTGGCTCAATATGGTAAAATATTTAAATATATAAGCGGCACATATCATCTGTACAAGATGATCATATTTTTCTCTTTATCTTTCTGAATCTTGAATGACTGTATTTTCTGCAGAATATGCAGAATCTCATCGATGCCGTCGCGTTGGCGGAACTTACCGGTGTAGCAGACGTTGAAAATCTCCGGATCTTCAACCTGTATGGTAATATCGTAGTATAACTCCAGTTTGGCAATGATGTCAATCAGTCGCTCATTGTCGAAAGCATAGATTCCCTCGCGCCAGAGCAGATGCTCCGGGTTTTGGAGACTTTCCAGCTTGATCACGTTCTCACAGTATGTAACCTGTTGATTTGGGGAAAGCAACACCGGTTTGTCGTTTTTCCCTGTCTCACTC
>RZYP01000005.1 GCA_009930275.1 Negativicutes bacterium | reverse complement strand
TCACTCCGATCGCTATCGAGCCAGGTCTTCGCTTCGCAATCCGCGAAGGCGGCCGTACCGTTGGTGCAGGCGTCGTTGCTGCTATCGAAGAGAAATAATTTTATTAGATCCCTATGAGGGGCTAAAGTTCGCCCCTCATATTATTATGTTTGATTGTATGGTCCTGCGATGATGTGAGAGGTTGCTTGCCTGTCAGACAGGGAGATTTTCACGGAGTATGTCCGTTCTCAGAAACTGGGCGAATTAGGAGGAAAATTAAATGGAAAAGAGTCAAAAAATTAGAATACGCCTCAAAGCGTATGATCACAAAGCGCTTGACCAAAGTGCTGCAAAGATAGTTGACACAGCTAAACGCACTGGTGCACAAGTTTCTGGTCCTATCCCACTCCCTACTGAAAAAAATATCTATACGATTCTACGTTCCCCTCATGTAAACAAGGATTCTCGTGAACAATTTGAAATGCGTACACACAAAAGACTTGTAGACATTTTGGAACCAACCGCTAAAACAGTAGATGCTTTAATGCGTCTTGATCTGCCGGCTGGTGTAGACATCGAGATAAAACTGTAAGGAGGAGGTGCGATAATGGCTAAAGGAATCTTAGGCAAAAAAATAGGTATGACCCAAATTTTTGAAGCTGATGGCAGGATGATTCCGGTAACTGTAGTAGAAGCCGGCCCTTGCTTAGTAGTTCAAAATAAAACCGAAGAGACAGACGGATACAACGCTGTTCAACTTGGATTTGGCGAATTGAAAGAAAAACACACGAACAAACCGATGAAAGGGCATTTTGATAAAGCCGGTGTTACTCCGGTTAAATTTGTCAAAGAATTGCGTTTGTCTGCTCCTTCTGAATATACAGTCGGACAAAAGATTGGTGCCGACATCTTCGCCGCAGGAGAACTTATTGATGCAACTGGTATTTCTCGCGGTAAAGGTTTTGCAGGTACGATTAAGCGCCACAACTTCTCTCGCGGACCAATGGCGCATGGTTCTAAGTCCCACCGTGAACCTGGTTCTATGGGACCAATGCATTCCGGCCCTGGCGGTAGGGTAATAAAAGGTAAAAAACTACCTGGTCGCATGGGTAATGCAAAAGTAACCGTGCAGCGTTTGACCGTTGCAAAAGTTGACACAGACCGCAATCTTATTTTGGTTAAAGGCTCCATTCCAGGAGCTGCTGGTTCTTTTGTTGTTCTGAGAGAAACAGTTAAGCCAGGTAAGTAAGAGCAAGCGAAAGAAAGGAGGATGCTTAAATGCCGAAGTTATCAGTATATAATATTGCCGGTGAAAAGACCGGTGAAGAAATAGAATTAATGGACTACGTCTTTGGCGTAGAAATGAATGAAGCTGTTGTTCATCAAGCAGTTGTTATGCAACAAGCTAACCAACGTTTGGGTACACACGCTACTAAAACTCGTGGCATGGTGCGCGGCGGCGGCCGTAAACCATGGAAACAAAAAGGAACTGGCCATGCACGTTCCGGTTCAATCCGCTCTCCATTGTGGGTTGGCGGTGGTACAACTTTTGGACCACAACCACGCAGCCATGCTAAAAGCATGCCGCGTAAAGCTCGTCGCCTTGCTATTCGTTGTGCATTGTCCGCAAAGGTCGCTGCTGGCGAATTAGTAATTGTGGAGGGTTTAACCTTCGAAGCACCAAAGACAAAAAGCGTTGTTGAAATGCTGACTGGTTTTGATGCTGCAGGCAAAAAAGCCCTTATCATTACAGAGGGCATTGATGAAAATGTAGAAAAATCTTCCCGCAACCTGCCGAAAGTAAAAGCTCTTTCTAATGGTTTCCTGAATGTATTTGATTTACTTCATCATGACAAAGTATTTCTTGCTAAAGATGCAGTAGCAAAAATTGAGGAGGTGCTCGCATAATGGCCGCTAACCCTCGCGATATTTTACTTCGTCCAATCATTACAGAAAAAACTTCTGCGATGATGCAAGACAATAAATACACATTTAAAGTTGCCCTTGGCGCTAACAAAGTAGAAATCCGCCAAGCAATTGAAGAAATTTTCAAAGTAAAAGTAGTAAACGTTAACACCATTCGTGTATTTGGCAAAACCAAACGCATGGGTAAGAGCGTTGGTAAACGTTCTGATTACAAGAAAGCAATTGTAAAACTTGCTGAAGGTAATACTATTCCTATTTTCGAAGGAATGTAATTTTCGTACTAAGGAGGTAAAAAAATGGCTATTAAAAGCTTTAACCCGTATTCTCCTTCGAGACGCTTCATGACAGTGTCATCCTTCGAAGAGATTACTGCAAGCAAGCCGCATCGTCCACTTGTAGAAAAACTACAAAAACATGCAGGCCGTAACAATACAGGCAAAATGACCGTTCGTCATCAAGGCGGCGGACACAAGAGACAATATCGCATTATTGATTTCAAACGTACCAAAGATTCTATTCCAGCAAAAGTAGCTACTATTGAATACGATCCAAACCGCAGCGCGCGTATCGCTCTTCTGAATTATGCAGATGGTGAGAAACGCTACATACTTGCTCCACTTGACCTCAAGGTTGGTGATACGGTAGTAAGTGGTCCGGACTCCGATATCAAAATCGGTAACTGCCTCCCGCTGAAAAATATTCCGCTTGGTACTATGGTTCATAATGTTGAACTTAAAATCGGTAAAGGTGCACAACTTGTACGTTCCGCTGGTACTTCCGCACAATTGATGGCTAAAGAGGGCGATTATGCTCTTCTGCGCATGCCTTCCAGCGAAATTCGCAAAGTGCATATCAATTGCCGTGCTACCGTCGGTCAGGTTGGTAACATTGATTTTGAAAACATTACCATCGGTAAAGCAGGCCGTTCCCGTTGGCTCGGCATTCGCCCAGCAAACCGCGGTGTTGTTATGAATCCGAACGACCATCCACATGGTGGTGGTGAAGGTCATTCTCCTGTTGGTCGTAAACGTCCTGTTACGCCTTGGGGTAAATGTGCATTTGGTACTCGCACCCGTAAGGTTAAGAAAGCTTCTTCTAAATTAATCATAAAACGTAGAACGAAATAACAGGATAAAGAAAGGAGGCCAACATAGTGTCCAGATCAGTTAAAAAAGGACCTTATGTCCACCCAAGTCTTCAGAAAAAAATTGAAGCGCTTAATGCTGCTAACGATAAAAAAGTCGTAAAAACTTGGTCTCGTAGTTCTACTATTCTTCCAGACTTCCTCGGTCATACTATTGCCGTTCATGACGGTCGTAAACATGTACCAGTGTTTGTTACGGAAGACATGGTAGGCCATAAGCTTGGAGAATTTGCTCCTACGCGTACATACAAAGGCCACGCCGATAAAACGACTTCATTAAAATAAGGGGAAAGGGGGCACATACACGATGGAAGCTAAAGCTATTGCTAGATATGTTCGTATCGCGCCGCGCAAATTGCGTATCGTAATTGACCTTATCCGCGGGAAATCTGTGGGTGAAGCATTCGCGATCCTCAAACATACCCCGAAGGTTGGTTCTGAGGTCATCGAAAAGGTATTGCATTCCGCAGTTGCTAATGCAGAACATAACTATGATATGAACGTCGACAACCTTATCGTAGCCAGTGCGTTTGTAGATCAAGGTCCGACATTGAAAAGAGTCCACCCACGTTCTCGTGGACAGGCGTTCAAAATTTTAAAACGTTCCAGTCATGTTACCGTTACGGTAACAGAAAAATAATATCCCGAAAAGAAGGAGGGAAACGATAGTGGGTCAAAAAGTACATCCGCATGGTCTCCGCGTTGGCGTTATCAAAACTTGGGATTCCAAATGGTTCGCTGACAAAGATTATGAGAAATTTTTATTGGAAGACATTAAGATTCGTGAGTTCATTAAAGAAAAATTATTCTTGTCGGGAATTTCCCGTGTTGAAATAGAACGCGCTTCTAACAGAGCCCGTATCTCTATTCATACTGCAAAACCTGGTATGGTCATCGGCCGCCAAGGCAGCAACATAGAATTGTTGAAAAACGATTTGAAAAAAATGACCGACAGTATCATCGACATTAATATCATTGAGGTGAAAACCCCTGATATGGATGCAACTCTGGTTGCAGAAAACATTGCTTCTCAGCTGGAACGCCGCATAGCCTTCCGCCGTGCAATGAAACAATGTGTTGGTCGTACTATGCGCATGGGTGCAAAAGGAATTAAAGTTCAAGTAGGCGGCCGTCTTGGCGGAGCTGAAATTGCTCGTAGCGAAAGTTATCGTGAAGGCAGTATTCCTCTTCATACATTACGCGCTGATATTGACTACGGAACCGCTGAAGCTCATACCACTTATGGCCGTATTGGTGTAAAGGTATGGATTTACAAAGGTGAAGTTCTTCCTGAAAGCAAAGTAGTAGTTCAGGCTGCTATGCGTGAAGGAGGCGTAAACTAATGTTATTACCGAAGAGAGTAAAACATCGTAAACAACACAGAGGTCGTATGACCGGTCGTGCTATGCGTGGTAATAAGATCGCCCATGGCGAATACGGCTTAGTTGCTCTGGAACCGGCTTGGGTAACCAACCGCCAAATTGAAGCAGCTCGTATCGCAATGACTCGTTACATCAAACGTGGCGGTCAGGTATGGATCCAAATTTTCCCGGATAAGCCTATTACGGCTAAACCGGCAGAAACCCGCATGGGTAGTGGTAAAGGTTCTCCTGAGTATTGGGTTGCCGTTGTTAAACCAGGTCGCGTTTTGTTCGAAATGAACGGCGTAACCGAGGAAGTTGCAAAAGAAGCTATGCGTCTCGCTAGCCACAAACTGCCTATCAAGACAAAGTTTGTGACCAAAGCTCAATTGGAAGCCGAAATCGCTGCACAACAAAATGGAGTGGGTGGTGAAGCTTGATGAAAACAAAAGAAATGATTGATATGACCACGGATGAATTGGAAACTAAAATTGCCGGTTTGAAGGATGAACTCTTCAATTTGCGTTTTCAAATGGCAACTGGACAACTGGAAAACCCTATGAAGATCAGGGAAGTTAAAAAGTCCATTGCTCGTATTAAGACCATTCAGCGTCAACGTGAACTAAAAGCTTGAGTGTGTTTTTAGTCTATATGAAGGAGGAATCGTCTCGTGACCGAACAGAGAAATTTACGTGCTACGCGCACAGGCAAAGTGGTTAGCGACAAAATGGACAAGACTGTAGTAGTTGCCATTGAACGTTTTGTACAGCATCCCCTTTATCAAAAAGGTGTAAAACATACGGTTAAATTCAAAGCTCATGACGAAAATAACGAAGCACATATCGGTGATACAGTGCAAATTGTGCAGACACGTCCATTGTCCAAGGATAAATGCTGGCGAGTTGTTCAGATCTTAGAGCGTGCAAAATAATTTTAATTGCTAACTTATTGCAGATAAATTAGCAAGGGAGGGAAAACCATGATACAACAACAAACGATTCTTAATGTTGGTGATAATACCGGTGCTAAGAAAGTTATGTGTATTCGAGTATTAGGCGGTTCATACCGTAAGTACGCTAATATTGGTGATGTTATTGTTTGTGCAGTTAAAGATGCATCACCCGGTGGCGTTGTAAAAAAAGGTGAGGTAGTTAAAGCAGTTGTTGTACGTACACGTAAGGGTGTTCGTCGTCCTGATGGCTCCTATATCCGTTTTGACGAAAACGCTGCAGTCGTGATAAAGGACGATAAGAGTCCTCGCGGCACTCGTATTTTTGGGCCTGTTGCTCGTGAATTACGTGATAAAGACTATATGAAAATAGTATCATTGGCACCGGAAGTGCTATAATACGAAAAAAAATATGCACTAAAAGGAGGTGTTTCTGACATGGCTACTGCTGTAAAATTGCACGTAAAGAAAGGCGATACAGTATTGGTTCTGTCCGGTAAGGACAGGGGTAAAGAAGGCGCGATTATCGAGGCTTTGCCGAAAAAGGCTAAAGTTGTCGTTGCTGGCGTGAACAAAGTTAAACGTCATACCAAACCTTCCCAATCAAACCCACAAGGTGGTATCGTGGTTAAAGAGGCAGCCATTTCTGCTTCTAAAGTCATGTTGGTATGTCCAGCTTGCAAAAAAGCAACTCGTATTTCAAAAACTGCTGTTGCAGGCGGTTTCGCAAGAACCTGCAAAAAATGCGGTGAAGTGATCGATAAATAAAATCCGGGAAAGGAGGATTATGAATGGCAAATACTAGATTGCAAGAGAAATATTTGTCCGAGGCAGTCAAAGGTATGATGGACAAATTCAATTATAAAAATGTTAACGAAATCCCTAAGATCGAAAAAGTTGTCATAAATATGGGAGTCGGCGATGCTATTGCAAACAGCAAGGCACTCGATACGGCTGTTGCCGATTTAACTTTGATCTCCGGTCAAAAGCCGGTTATTACCAAAGCTAAAAAATCTATTGCAGCTTTCAAATTGCGTCAAGGCATGCCAATTGGCACTAAAGTTACCCTTCGTGGTGACCGTATGTATCACTTCCTTGATAAATTCATGAACATTGCGCTGCCGCGCGTACGTGACTTCCGTGGCGTTAGCTCAACGGCTTTCGACGGTCGCGGCAATTACGCAATCGGAATGAAAGAACAATTGATTTTCCCGGAAATTGAATATGACAAAGTTGATAAAGTACGTGGAATGGATATTATCATTGTTACTACAGCGAAGACTGACGAGGAAGCTAGAGAATTATTGAGGCTCCTCGGAATGCCGTTCAGCGCTTAAGTGAGGAGGGAATCCCTTGGCTAAAACAGCCCTGATTGAAAAATGGAAAAATGAGCCTAAGTTTAAAGTTCGTGCCTATAATCGTTGCAAAATTTGCGGCAGACCACATGGCTACATGCGCAAATTCGGCTTATGCCGTATCTGCTTCCGCGAATATAGCTATAAAGGCGCTATTCCGGGAGTAACCAAAGCTAGCTGGTAATCGCAGCAGACAGGAAGGAGGGTATTTAAGTATGGTTATGACTGACCCAATTGCCGATATGCTTACTCGTATTCGTAATGCAAATTCGGTTCATCACGATAAAGTTTTAATTCCAAGCTCTAAGCTCAAAGTCGCTATTGCTGAGATTTTGAAGAGCGAGGGCTTCATAAAAGATTTCGAAATTCTTGCTGATAACAAACAAAACGTTATCCGCGTCAGCCTGAAATACGGTGCAAACCGTGAAAAAGTTATTTCCGGCATCAAACGTATTTCTAAACCAGGCCTACGAGTTTATTCTCAAAAAGACCAGTTGCCCAGAGTCCTTGGCGGATTGGGTATTGCAATAGTATCTACTTCACAAGGCATGATGACTGATAAAGCAGCTCGCAAGGCTGGCCTTGGTGGAGAGGTAATCGCATACGTTTGGTAATGACTTCTAAAAGATAGGAGGTGCTCATAAGTGTCAAGAATTGGTAAATTACCTATTACTGTACCGACTAATGTTACAGTTACAATAGAAAGCAATTTGGTCACTGTTAAAGGACCAAAAGGCGAGCTTGCTCGTCAAATCAACAAAGATATGATCCTCAAACTTGAAGACGGTCATCTTACTGTTGAACGTCCTAGCGACGAAAAAAATCATCGCTCTATGCACGGCTTGTCCAGAACTCTGATTAACAACATGGTAATCGGCGTTACTGACGGTTTTGCAAAGACTCTGGAAATCAACGGCGTTGGTTACCGTGCGGCAAAACAGGGAGAAAACATTAACTTTACCTTGGGCTTCTCGCATCCGGTAGTTAAGGAACCCCCTGCAGGTATCACTTTTGAGGTCCCAGCTCCTAACAAAATTATTGTTAAGGGCGCAAATAAAGAAACTGTTGGCGCTGTAGCGGCTGATATCCGTACTCTTCGTCCACCTGAACCTTACAAAGGCAAAGGCATTCGTTATGAAGGTGAAGTTGTACGTCGTAAAGCTGGTAAAGCTGGCGCTAAGGGCAAGAAGTAATTTCTAAAGGAAGGGAGTGAAACTCTTGCTTAATAGAGTAGATAAAAACGAGAAACGTCAAAAACGTCATCTCCGTTCCCGCAAAAACATTTTTGGTACGGCAGAAAAGCCACGTTTGAACGTATATCGCAGTCTTACAAACATATATGCACAAATAATCAATGATGTGACGGGCGAAACTATTGTTTCAGCCAGCAGCGTTGAAAAAGATATGAAAGAAACCTACGGTGGTAACATCGAAGCTGCAAAAGCTGTCGGTGAAGCAATTGCTAAAAAGGCAATTGAAAAAGGTATTAGCGTAGTTGTATTTGATCGTGGCGGCTATCTTTATCACGGACGCGTAGCAGCTCTTGCTGCAGCGGCTCGCGAAGCTGGCCTTCAATTCTAACAGAAGGAGGAATAATAGTGGCGAATTTCGAAAAACAAGAATCCGACTTAAAAGAAAAAGTCGTGTTTATCAACCGCGTTGCTAAAGTCGTAAAAGGCGGACGTCGTTTCTCCTTCTCCGCACTTGTTGTGGTTGGTGATGAAAATGGTCATGTAGGTATGGGCCTAGGTAAAGCTGCCGAAGTTCCGGAAGCTATCCGCAAGGGCGTTGAAGATGCTAAGAAAAATCTTGTAAGCGTTCCTTTGGTTGGAACTACCATTCCTCATGAAATTATTGGTGTATTTGGTGCCGGCCGTGTTTTCCTGAAACCGGCAGCAGAAGGTACCGGCGTTATTGCCGGCGGCCCTGTTCGTGCGGTGCTTGAGTTGGCAGGCGTACGTGACATTTTAACAAAATCTCAAGGTTCTTCAAATCCAAACAACGTTGTACGTGCAACCCTCCAAGGATTGACTTCCTTGAAGAGCGCAGCATCTGTTGCAGCTTTGCGCGGAAAAACTGTGGAAGAATTATTAGGCTAAGGAGGAAGCATGATGGAACAAATTAAAGTCACGCTAACCCGCAGCCTTATCGGATATCCGCAGGATCAACGCGCTACCGTGAAGGCTTTGGGGTTGGGCAAGATTGGTACGAGTGTCGTTAAAAACGATACATCTACTATTCGAGGCATGATTCACAAGGTTGAACATCTCGTGAAAGTTGAAAAAGTTGAAGCTTAAGACAAGGAGGTGCCGCAAATGAATTTGCATGAATTATCACCGGCTCCTGGTTCTAAGAGAGCTGCTGTCCGTGTTGGACGCGGTCTTGGTTCCGGTCTCGGAAAAACATCAGGCAAAGGCCAAAAAGGACAAAAATCCCGTTCAGGCGGTGTAAAGCGTCCGGGTTTTGAAGGCGGTCAAAAACCGTTATATCTACGTCTTCCAAAACGTGGATTCTACAATAAATTTGGCGTAGAGTACGCCGAAGTAAATGTTGCAAGTTTAAATTGCTTTGAAGACGGTACGGTAGTTGATCCTGTATTGCTTATTGAGGCTGGTATAGTAAAGAATATTCGCGATGGCGTTCGTATTCTTGGTAACGGGGAGCTTACAAAAGCTCTTACTGTTCAAGCTATGGGTTTCAGCAAGACTGCAGAAGAAAAAATTATTGCAGCCGGCGGAAAAGTAGAGGTGATCTAAGTGTTATCAGCCCTTTCTAATATTGCTAAAATTACGGAACTCAGGCAAAAGGTAGTTTTTACGTTGGCCATGTTCATAGTTTTTAGGGCTGGAACACATATCCCTGTTCCTGGTGTTAACGCAGCGATGATTGAACAGCTGTTTACAAGCGGAAATCTATTCGGTTTACTGGATATGTTTTCCGGCGGCGCCTTGAGCAAATTTTCAATCTTCGCCATGAGTATAACTCCGTACATCAACGCTTCCATTATCCTGCAGCTTTTGCAGGTTGTGGTTCCAACACTGGAACGTTGGTCAAAAGAGGGCGAAGAGGGTCGCAAGAAGATTGGCAAGCTGACTCGTTACGGCACAGTTGTGCTCGGTTTCATCCAAGCGATCGGCATGGCCTACGGCTTGCGTGTTGCCATCAATAATCCTGGTATTGGATCAATATTGCTGATAGCAATTACGCTGACGGCCGGAACAGTTTTCCTGATGTGGATTGGGGAGCAAATAACTGCAAAAGGCATCGGGAATGGTATTTCCCTGATAATCTTTGCCGGTATCGTATCCCGTTTACCTGATGGTGTGGCTGTAATCTTCAATTATTTGCAAGCTGGTACTATTAACCTACTTAGCGTTATCTTGTTTGCTATTTTGGCTGTTGTTATGGTTGTTTTTGTAGTAGTTATAACACAGGGAATACGCAAGGTTCCTGTTCAGTATGCTAAGAGAGTCGTTGGCCGCAAGATGTACGGCGGGCATACAAGCTATATACCGCTGAAAGTCAACCAGGCAGGTGTTATACCAATTATCTTTGCTTCCTCGGTACTGATGTTCCCTGTAACAATAGCTCAGTTTATTGAAGTTCCCTGGATTAAAACAGTCGCAGGCTGGTTCGCTTGGGGTACACCGCTTCAGACAACGCTTTATCTTTTGATGATTGTTTTCTTCACGTATTTCTATACAGCAGTAAGCATGAATATCGGAGATATGTCTGACAATATTAAGAAGTATGGCGGATTTATCCCTGGTTTAAGGCCAGGCAAGCCTACCACTGATTATCTGGACAAGATAATGTCCAGAATTACAATGGCAGGTGCGGTTTTCCTGGCACTGGTTGCGGTTATGCCAAACGTTATCGTGTGGACCACCGGTATTGAGGGTGTCTACTTTGGTGGCACGGCACTATTGATCGTAGTCGGTGTTGCGCTGGATACTATGAAGCAGATAGAATCGCTGATTTTGATGCGGCACTATCAAGGCTTCATGAAATAGGAGGATGACAAATATGTACATTCTTTTAATGGGACCTCCGGGCGCGGGTAAAGGCACTCAAGCAGAAAGACTTATTGCGGAGTATCAAATCCCGCATATTTCGACGGGTGATATGTTCCGTGCTGCTGTGAAAAAAGGAACGGAACTAGGAAAAGAAGCAAAAAAATATATGGACGCCGGTGCCCTTGTTCCTGACAGTGTTACCATTGGTATCGTCAGAGAGAGCTTGGCAAATCCAGAGTGTGCCAAAGGATTTATCTTGGATGGTTTTCCAAGAACAGAAGAGCAGGCAATTGCTCTTGATGGAATTTTAACCGATCTGGGCATTAATATGAACGGTGTGGTTAACATAGTAGTTCCAGATGCTGAACTGGTTGGCAGGGTTACAGGCAGGCGTATATGCAAGGCCTGTGGCGCTACTTACCACGTTGAATACAACCCTAGCAAAGTTGAAGCTATGTGTGATAAATGCGGCGGTGCGTTGTATCAACGCGACGATGACAAAGAAGAAACTGTGAAAAAACGCTTGGATGTTTATCATAGCCAAACTGCCCCCCTCATTGAGTATTACAAAAAACAAGGTGTTTATAAAGAAATTGATGGCTTGCAAGCTATTGACAAAGTATACGCCGATGTAAAAGAAAGTCTTGAAGGCGGCAAGTAATGATTCTTTTGAAGTCCGAACGTGAAATACGCTGCATGCGCGAAGCTGGCAGGATCGTAGCTTTGGCGTTGGATGCAGTCGGCAAGGTAGTAGAACCTGGAATTACTACACAGGAGCTTGATGAAGTTGCCAGAAAAACAATAATGGATCTCGGTGCAAGACCGGCTTTCAAAGGTTTATATGGCTTCCCCGCTAATATCTGTGTATCTGTTAACTGTGAAGTTGTACACGGAATTCCCGGTTCCCGCAAACTTGCGGAAGGTGATATCGTTAGTGTTGATTGTGGTGCGGAGATTGGCGGCTGTAACGGCGATTCCGCAATTACCATTCCGGTGGGGAAGATTTCCCCGGAAATTGCGAGGCTGATTGAAGAAACGCGCAATGCCCTTTATAAGGGGATTGAACAAGCGGTTCTTGGTAATAAGGTTGGAGCAATTTCTCATGCTATCCAGACTTATGCCGAAAAAGCTGGATTTGGAGTTGTTCGTGAATATGTCGGACATGGTATTGGCCGATTGATGCATGAAGATCCGGAAGTTCCCAATTTTGGTTTTGCCGATAGAGGGCCTGCTCTTAAAGCGGGTATGGTGTTAGCCATCGAGCCGATGATTAATTTGGGAACGTGTGCAGTAAAAAGCATGGATGACGGGTGGACCGTTGTTACAAGAGATGGCAAACCATCTGCTCATTTCGAGCATACCGTAGCGATAACGCCCGATGGTCCGGAAATACTGACAAGACTTGCCTGACGGGAAGTTACACTTTATAATATTTCAGGCTTTGAAGCCTAATCGACAAGGAGGTTAATATCTGTGTCAAAACAGGATGTAATTGAGGTTGAAGGCACAATTTTAGAATCTCTGCCCAATGCCATGTTTCAAGTAAAATTGGAGAACGGTCATGTGATTCTCGCACACATATCTGGTAAGATACGCATGAATTTCATCAAAATTTTGCCTGGCGACAGGGTGACAGTGGAACTTACTCCATATGATCTAAATCGTGGACGGATTACGTATCGTTTCAAATAACCAAGACAGGCAAGAGGAGGTTTATTAATATGAAAGTCAGACCATCTGTAAAACCAATATGTGAAAAATGCAAAGTTATTAAACGTAAAGGTCACGTAATGGTAATTTGTGAAAACCCTAAACATAAACAAAAACAAGGATAAGAAGGAGGTGTATTGTTAATGGCACGTATCGCTGGTGTCGATTTACCAAGAGACAAGCGTATTGAGTATGCTCTGCCTTATATTTATGGCATTGGACTTACTTTGTCTCGTGAAATTCTTGTGAAAACAGGAATCAATCCGGATACCCGTGTTCGGGATTTGACCGAGGACGAGGTATCAAAACTCCGCGAAACCCTTGACAATGATTACAAGGTAGAAGGTGACCTCCGTCGTGAGGAATCCCTCAATATAAAAAGATTAATTGAAATCGGCTGCTATCGTGGCAGAAGACATCGTATGGGACTTCCTGTACGCGGTCAAAATACCAAAAATAATGCTCGTACCCGTAAGGGACCAAAACGTAGTGTTTCAGGTAAAAAGAAATAATCTGTAAGGAGGGATAGACGAGTGGTTGCTGCAAAAAAAGTTGTCCGTACTAAACGGAAAGAACGCAAAAATATAGAAACTGGGGTAGCGCATATTCGCTCCACTTTCAATAATACCATCGTTACTATTGCTGATACTCGTGGCAATGTCCTGAGCTGGGCTAGCGCCGGCGGCTTGGGTTTCCGCGGTTCACGCAAAAGTACTCCGTTTGCTGCTCAAATGGCTGCTGAACAAGCTGCTAAAGCTGCAATGGAACATGGTTTAAAAGTAGTTGAAGTATTCGTAAAAGGTCCTGGTGGTGGTCGTGAGGCTGCAATTCGTTCCTTGCAGGCTGCCGGACTTGAAGTAAACGCTATTAAAGACGTTACTCCAATTCCACATAATGGCTGCCGTCCGCCAAAACGTAGAAGAGTATAATTACAGGGAGGTGTAACCAATAAATGGCAAGATATACTGAGGCTGTATGCCGTCAATGCCGTCGTGAAGGCGTAAAATTATTCCTGAAAGGCGACAGATGTTACAGTGATAAATGTGCTTTCGCGGTTCGTGCATATGCACCGGGCCAACATGGACAAGCACGCAAAAAAGTATCTGAATATGGTATTCAGTTACGTGAAAAACAAAAAGCTCGTCGTATTTACGGCATTTTGGAACGTCAGTTCCACAACTGCTTTGAACGCGCCGAAAAACAAAAAGGAATCACCGGCGAGAACTTATTGATCATGTTGGAAAGAAGACTTGACAATGTTGTTTACCGTCTTGGCCTGGCTGAGAGCCGCAGCCAAGCTCGTCAGATCGTTACCCACGGTCACATTGCCGTAAACGGCAAACGTTTAGACATTCCTTCTGCATTGGTAAAAGCCGGCGATGTTGTTTCCGTTATGGAAAACAGCCGTGGCAAAGAGTATTTCAAGGGTATGGCTGAAACTTTGGCTACTAAAACTGTTCCTGCTTGGATGGTTCTTGATGCTCAAAATCTTTGCGGTAAAATCGACCGTTTCCCGACTCGTGAGGAAATTGATGTGCCTATTGCTGAGCATCTTATTGTTGAGTTGTACTCTAAATAATGGACCATCTGCCACCAAATATAACGCGTATTGTGGTAATGCGCCAAAGAGGAGGCTTTCCGCATGATAGAAATTGAAAATCCCAAATTGGTTACATCTGACATTAGTGATGATGGACGCTACGGGAAATTTGTCTGGGAACCACTTGAACGTGGTTACGGTATTACATTAGGGAATAGTTTACGTCGCGTTCTTCTCTCTTCACTGCCTGGAGCTGCAGTTACTGCCGTCAAATTTGACGGCGTGTTGCACGAGTTTTCAACTATTCCTGGCGTAAGGGAAGATATTGCCGATATTATTCTCAACATAAAAGCACTTTGTCTTAAGATGTACAGCAATGAGCCGACAATAATCCGCATTGAGGCTAGCGGTGAGCAAGAAATCACTGCTGGAGATATTCTCCATGATGCCGACATCGAAATTTTGAACCCCGAATTGCATATAGCAACTTTAGACGAAGATGCGACTTTCAACATGGAGATTTATGTGGAGAAGGGCCAAGGCTATGTGCCTGGCGACAAAAATAAAAAACAGGACCAGCCAATTGGCGTGATTCCTGTAGATTCCATTTATTCTCCTATTACGAGAGTTAAATTTGGCGTTACTGACACCCGTGTAGGTAACGTAACGAATTATGATAAACTTACTCTTGAGGTATGGACTGATGGCAGCATTATGCCGGACGAAGCAGTTAATGCTGCCTCCGGTATCATGATTGGGTACTTGCGCTTGTTCGAAATTGGAAAAGGATCGCAAGCTCCATTAGTCAAAGTCCCAGAAGGCTCACAGCCGGAAGAACCGGCAGTCGAGACTGGAAAAGGGCCTGTGCCGATACCGATTGATGATTTGGACTTGTCTGTTCGTTCTAACAACTGCCTGAGACGTGCTGGTATCAACACGGTTGATGAATTAACTCAAAAAACCGAGGACGATATGATGAAAGTGCGTAATTTGGGCCGCAAATCCCTAGATGAAGTTAAGAAAAAATTAGCTGATTTAGGTTTAGGTTTGCGAAATTCTGAAGAAGATTAGAAGGGGGGCGGAAACAAATGGCATATAGAAAATTAGGACGCAATTCCAGCGCCCGTAAAGCTCTGTTTCGCAGCATTTTAACCTCCTTCTTCAAACAAGAGAGAATAGAAACTACTGCGACGAAAGCAAAAGAAATCAGCGGCTTGGCTGCAAAATTGATTACTTTGGCAAAACAAGGTGACTTGCATTCCCGTCGTCAGGTTCTCGCGTTCCTCGTGGATGAAGAAGCGACTAAAAAGCTTTTCGACGAAATTGCACCAAAGTACACTGAGAGAAACGGCGGATACACTCGTATCTACAAGCTCGGACCTCGTCGTGGCGATGCTGCTGAAATGGCAATTTTGGAATTGGTTTAATAATCACAGGTTAAAATTGCAGAGACAATAGTCTCTGCAATTTTTTTTATGAAGATGTTACTTCTTGTTGTTATTAGTGTTTGGTAAAAATAAAGTTAACCTATAAAAATACAGAGGTTGACGCTAAAAGTTATCGATAATATAATAATTGAAGATGTTTCTTTTTAAATAATTTGGAAGTGCGGGAGATTTGGGTGCATGAAACCTATAATTGAAGTTAGAGATCTTAGTCATATATATTATGATTCGCAAAACAGAGAGATTAGAGCCTTGGACGGCATCAGCCTGACGATAAGTCAGGGTGAGTTTGTTGCTGTAATTGGAACTAACGGCTCAGGTAAATCAACACTGGCCAGACATTTAAACGCATTATTGCGCCCGACAACCGGTTCCTGCCTGATTGATGGTATGGATTCCAATCTTGAGGAAAACCTTTGGAATATTCGACAAACAGTAGGCATGGTTTTTCAAAACCCCGATAATCAGATAGTAGCAGCCATAGTTGAGGAAGACGTGGCCTTTGGACCAGAAAACATCGGCGTCCCTCAGGCTGAAATCAGGCCTCGGGTTGAAGCTGCTCTCGCGGTAGTGAATATGACGGAATACGCAAAACATGCGCCGCATCTTCTTTCAGGTGGACAAAAACAGCGTGTGGCAATTGCCGGCGTTTTGGCATTGCTGCCTAAATGTATAGTGTTGGACGAACCAACTGCTATGCTTGACCCCAAGGGACGCAAAGAAATTGTCGCTACCGTCAAAAAACTTAACAAGGAAAAGGATATTACTGTTGTTTATATAACGCATAAGATGGAAGAAGCACTCTTGGCTGATAAAATAATTGTAATGAAACAAGGAAAAATCGAAATGCAGGGGACTCCGGAAGAAGTTTTTGGTAAGGTCGGAGAAATTAAGGCCTTGGGCCTCGAAGCCCCGATAGCCGCAGAAGTAGCTGCCGAATTAAGAGCAGGCGGCCAAAGGATTCCCACTAGAATTATTACGCCTGAGGAGTTGGCAAAAGCAATATGTCAATAAAATTGGAGAATGTGTCGTATACCTATATGAAAAATACGCCGTATGAACGCACGGCGCTCAAAGAGGTAACGCTTACAATAGAAAAAGGCGAGTATGTTGCCGTTATCGGACATACCGGCAGCGGCAAGTCAACCCTGATGCAGCACTTTAATGGTTTGCTGAAACCAGACTTAGGCAAGGTTTCTGTCGATGATGTCGATATCAACGGTAAAGCTGCTGCGGCAAAAAATGCCAAAAACAGAGTAGGGATGGTTTTCCAGTATCCCGAACATCAGATTTTTGCTGAAACTGTTTACGAAGATGTTGCTTTCGGGCCACGTAACAAAGGTTTGTCCGAAGAAGAAGTTGAAATACAGGTTAAATCCGCTTTAAAGTTTGTGGGCCTTGACTATGACTCTTTTGCAAGCAGATCGCCCTTTCAGTTGTCCGGTGGTCAAATGCGCAGAGTAGCAATTGCCGGAGTTGTGGCGATGGAGCCTGATTACTTGATTTTGGACGAACCTTCTGCCGGCTTGGATCCTTGTTCCAGGGACAGTATTTTCCGGGAAATAAATGAATTGTACCAAACACGGAAAATGGCTGTTATTCTGGTTACTCATAGCATGGAAGAAGCTGCTCAGTACGCGCAGCGCTTACTGGTTATGTCTAAGGGCAGAATTGTCATAGATGGCAGCAGTGCGGAAGTATTCCAGAACCAGCGCGAAATGTTGAGCAGCGTCGGAGTTGATGTACCACAGACTATAAAACTGGCTGATACTTTGCGGGAACATGGTTTGCAAATAGGTAAGGATATTTTGCGGATAGATGAATTGGTCAATCAAATTAAAAAAGAGAAGGGGTGGCTGTAGATGTTAACTGACATTAGCCTCGGACAATACTACCCCGGAAGTTCTTTTATCCATAAATTAGATCCGCGCACAAAAATACTGTCCGCAATAGCTTATATCATTGCGGTATTTTTGGCTGCCGGGCCTGCGTCCTACGGGGTAGTCGTTGCCTTTATTTTTGCTGTTATTGCCCTTTCCAGACTGCCTTTTCTGCTGGTAATTAAATCGATAAAACCTCTATGGATAATTATCCTTCTTACTATGTGGATTCATGTTTTTACCGGACAAGGAGAAGTATTATGGTCCTGGAAGTATTTGACGGTAACAAGAGAAGGACTGGCTATGGGTTTTAAAATGTCAATGCGCCTTATTTTACTGCTGATGATTTCCTCGATTTTAACCTTTACAACATCGCCAATAGTTTTAACAGACGGCATCGAAGCTCTTTTAAAACCGTTCAAAAAAATCGGCGTACCGGCACACGAGCTGGCAATGATGATGACTATAGCCCTGCGCTTTATACCAACACTGCTGGAAGAAACAGACAGAATAATGAAAGCTCAGACTGCAAGAGGAGCAGATTTTTCCTCCGGCAACATCGTTAAAAGAGCTAAGAATATGCTGCCAATTCTGGTACCCTTGTTTATAAGTGCTTTCCGCCGTGCAGACGAGTTGGCGGTGGCAATGGAAGCCCGCTGTTACCGTGGGGGCGAAGGAAGGACAAGAATGCATGAACTTTGCTATCAGCAAAGAGATACAATGGCAGCTGCCGGCGTCGCATTATTGATTGTTGCGATGATCTCCTTGAAATGGGGTGAAGTATTTTGCGGTATCTGAAGTTGACCATCGCTTATGACGGCAGCGGGTATCATGGTTTTCAACGGCAGAAAAACGCAGTTGGCATACAGCAAATTCTGGAAAAGGCTTTGAGCAAAATGTTTGGCGAAGAGATTAGAATTGCCGCTTCCGGGAGGACCGACACAGGGGTTCATGCCAAAGGACAGGTAATTTCTTTTGCGACAAGCGGTACCGTGCCTACGGAAAAGATAGTCCAGGCGCTGCCAAGCTATTTGCCTGAAGATATCGTGGTCTGGAAAGCGGAAGATGTTGAAAAGGACTTCAACGCCCGCTATTCCGCTATTGCCAAGCGCTACGTCTATCGCATAATAATTGCGGAAACGCCCAGCCCTTTCAAAAGGAAGTATGCCTGGTATCTGAAAAAACCGCTTGACGTGCAGGCCATGCAGGCAGCGGCAGATACAATACTGGGCGAACATGATTTTGCTGCTTTTCGTTCCGCGGGCAGCGCAACGGTGAAGACAGTCAAAAACATCTACAAGGCGGAATGGACAAAAAGTGATGAGCAGGAACTGCAATTTACCATTGAAGGAGATGGCTTTCTTTATCACATGGTAAGAAATCTTGTCGGCGCCATGGTCAGAGTCGGGAACGGCAAGATATCTCTGGAGAGATTTAAAGATATTTTAGCTTCGTGTGACAGGAAACAAGCCGGCACGGCGGCACCTCCGCAGGGTCTTTGCTTAGACGAAGTATTTTATTGAGAAGCACAAGCTTAGTATGTTCTAAGAAAGGCAAGGGCTAAAGAAGTGACGGGCTTACTGCACGTCAGCGACCGACTGCTTGCAGGCGAATTGTCGCGTGTGGAAGCAGCCAGAGGAACTCTTTAACCCTTGACAAATAGATATGAGACAAAGTCGCTTGTAATTAATAATATAAGAAGTATTTTATTGATTTTTTCTTGACAAAAGTTGCAAAGATGTTTACAATATATGCATATGACTTCGATATCAATCCCACTAGCCCCGGGATTACATGGAAGAAATATAATGAAAGTGAAACATTCATAGGGAGGGACAAGGATGAAATCATATATGGCTACACCGTCCACCATTGAACGCAAATGGTTCGTGGTAGACGCAGCTGATAAAACTCTTGGTCGTATGGCTGCTGAAGTTGCTAAAATCCTTCGCGGAAAACACAAACCAACTTTCACTCCACACATGGACACAGGAGATCATGTAATTGTTATTAACGCAGATAAGGTCGTTTTGACTGGTAAAAAATTGGTTCAGAAGACTTACTTCCGTCATTCCGGATATCTTGGCGGTACCACCTTCACAACTGCTGGTGATATGCTGCAAAAGAACCCTGTAAGGATGGTTGAACTTGCTGTTCGCGGCATGATTCCTAAAAATCGTCTTGGCAATCAAATTTACACTAAGTTGCACGTTTATGCCGGTTCAGAGCATCCGCATGCAGCTCAGCAACCTGAAGTACTGGAAATCGACGTAAGATAAGATCCGGAAAGGAGGAGCAAATAAATGGCAAAAGTTACTTATGATGCAACTGGTCGTCGCAAGAGTTCTGTTGCACGTGTTCGCCTGGTTCCGGGTGAAGGCAACATCATCATCAACGATCGTGAGCTCACTAAATATTTTGGTTTGAAGACGTTGGAACTCATTATTAAACAACCGTTGGAAACTACCGAAACAATCGGTAAGTATGACGTGCTCGCTAACGTTAATGGAGGTGGCATTTCTGGTCAGGCAGGCGCAATCCGTCATGGTATTGCACGTGCTTTATTGAAAGTTGACGAGGAATACCGTCCGGCTTTGAAGAAAGCTGGTCTCTTAACCCGTGACCCACGCGAAAAAGAACGCCGTAAATACGGTCTCAAGAAAGCTCGTAAAGCTTCCCAGTTCTCAAAACGTTAATATTTCAAGAATTAAGACCCCGAAAACTTTGGTTTTCGGGGTCTTTTGTTTTACTTCATGATTTCATTTGTACAAGCAAAGATAGGCAGTTTGTTCTGTGATTTTGACTTTGAATTTTTGATTAGGCGGTACAATGAAGGTTTGATTGGGCAGATATTCTTTGAATTCAGCTTCTCCAGGCAGTTGGGCCGAAATGCTGCCGCTGACTACGGTCATGTATTCAGTGCTGCTGGTACCAAATTCGTATTCTCCTGCTTCCATAACGCCAACGGTGGCCGGACCATCATGGTTTTCAAAGGCTACCGAGAAAACCTGACCGCCAAAATATTCGTTTGTTTTAAACATATAAATCCCCTCCAAATTGGTTTAAGCAGCTTTGCTGCATTCTCGTTTATTTTGTTTTTGTTTAACGAGACATGAACTAGAAAATTCGGCAAAAAGACAGATATTCCTGCTTGGATTATAGAAAAAACTGCCTTTTGCGCAACGACCGCTAGACGTTACCGAACATTGTTGGTTTTTATTTTTTGCCATCTGTGGTATAGTAGTAATTGTAAATTTTGTAGACAGAGGGCGTGGATACCATGTACACAAGAGTTAGAAAAGCTGTAATTCCGGCTGCCGGCCTGGGAACGCGATTTTTGCCGGCCACAAAAGCACAGCCGAAAGAAATGCTGCCGATAGTTGACAAGCCAACCATACAGTACATTATTGAAGAAGCAATTGCTTCTGGGATAGAGGAGTTCCTCATAGTAACAGGACGCAGCAAGCGCTCGATCGAAGACCATTTTGACAGGTCTTTAGAATTGGAATTAAGCCTGGAACAGAACCACAAGGACGACTTGCTGAAAATGGTGCGGGAAATATCCGATATTTCCATCCACTATATCAGGCAGAAAGAGCCCTTGGGTCTTGGCCATGCTATTTTGTGTGCCAAGCATTTTGTCGGCAGTGAGCCGTTTGCGGTCTTGTTGGGTGACGATATTGTTGACTGTCCTAAGCCTTGCCTCAAACAGTTGATTGATGTATATAATGAAACCGGCTCCAACGTCCTAGGCGTACAGGAAGTGCCGAAAGAAAAGGTATCAAGCTATGGCATAATTGAGCCCAAAGAAAACCTTGGCGAGAGGACCTGGTCCGTCCGCGATATGGTAGAAAAGCCGTCTATCGACGAGGCGCCTTCGCAGTTAGCAGTTTTGGGACGTTATATAATTATGCCTGAAATATTTGATATTTTGGAAAATACAAAGCCTGGCCGTGGCGGCGAAATACAACTGACAGATGCACTCAAGGACCTGGTGAAGAAGCAAAGAATTTTGGCCTATAATTTTTTAGGCCGCCGCTATGATGTCGGTGACAAGCAGGGATTTTTGGAAGCAACTGTGGAACAGGCGTTAAAGAAACCTGAATTGCGGGACAAGTTTTTGGAGTACTTAAAAGATATTGTCGCAAAAGAAAGCTGATTTTGGCGGTGGAAAAATGTATTTGAACGGAAAAATTAAACTAACTTCTGGTTTTTGTTTTGACTACACTAATATGATTGGTGAAGGACTGATCAAAGAAGATGACATAGCTTCTATTCAGGATAAAATTGAGCGTGCGGTAAGAGGTCTCGCCCAGATACGCGGCAACGGCGTTTCAAATGGCCATTTGTCTAAGAATGGCGAACCTGAGCCCGTCTATTTTACACGCCTGCCGGTTGTGGCAGACTGTAATCCTAACACACCTGAAGCAATTGCGGCGCTCAAGGCTTATAGCAAGCAGATTTGGGACACAAAGGAAGCGGTAATATTTTTTGGTATCGGCGGGTCTTATTTAGGCAACCGGGTACTTTTTGATATTCACGCCGGATCTTTCTGGAATCAGCAAAAACCCTTGGAACGACATGGCTATCCGAAAGTTTTTTTTAGCGGCAACAATCTTGACTCCGATCAATATGCTTCCATGTTGGCAGAAATTATCCGCCAGGCGCAGTACAAAAGATTTGCGGGCCAAGGTAAGACGAAAGTTATGCTGATACCGATAACCAAATCCGGGACTACCCTGGAAACTATCGCTGCCTTTGTTTATTTCTATGAAAATCTGAAACAGGAAATAGACCTTTTTGAAGTTGATGTAACTGTTGTGACTGATCTTGATGCTGGTGACGGCCCGTTATGTCAGCTGGCAGCGAAAAATAACTGGCAGACTTTTGACATTAAAGAAGGCGTTGGTGGCCGCTTTTGTGTTTTGAGCAACCCCGGTCTTATTACAGCTGCCGTCGTGGGCATTGATATTGAGGAGCTTTTGGCAGGCGCACATGATATGGAAATGGCCTGCCGCGATGAAGACCCTTTAAAAAATCCAGCTTTACTCAATGCGGTCTTAAAATATCTGGCAGCCGAAAGTTATGGCTGTGATATCGAAATACTAATGCCGTATTCCATGAGGCTGAAGTCACTTGGCGAATGGTATGTGCAGCTTCTGGCTGAATCGCTCGGGAAACGCTGTGATAGGCAAGGAAAGCAGGTTAATTACGGTCGTACGCCAATTGCGGCTGTCGGTACTACTGATATGCATGCCCAGACCCAGCAGCATCAGGACGGCCGCAGAAACAAGGTAGTTCAGTTTGTTGAAATCCTGGAAAAAAACTGTGATGTCAGGCTGGGTAAT
Organism: Negativicutes bacterium; assembly: GCA_009930275.1. The sequence continues at coordinate 60,136 of RZYP01000005.1, read as the reverse complement.
CCTTTCAGTGACGTGGAGTTTTTCACGAAATTCGACGACCTGTGTGTTGATGAGGCGCTGCAGACTGCTTTAGCCGCTAATGCCCAGGCTTTGAATGAGGATTTGAGGTTTAATGCCAACTATCAGCTGCCTAAGTTAACAACCTATTATGTCGGACAATTGTTGTATTTCCTGATGCTGAGTGTTGCCTATGAAGGCGAGCTTGCGGATGTTGATGCATATGACCAGCCCGGTGTTGAAGCCTACAAGAAAATAATGAAAGAAAAACTAGGCAGATAAATTGAAAGGCCTTACAGCAAAGATGCTGTAAGGCCTTTATTTATGGACGGTTTATTTTTCGCGCAGTATAATGGGCTCACTGGAAGCTTTTGCGGCAAGTGAGGCAGTAATCATACCTCGTTTGGCCATAGTTTTTAAAACAAGATCGCGCCGTTCTTTGCAGGCGTCGGGATTTTCGTAGGGGTTAAGGGCGGACGGGGCATTGGGCAGACCTGCCAGGGTGGCACATTCGGCCAGAGTCAATTCAGAAGGGGCTTTGGCGAAATAGACATCGGCCGCCTGGCTAATTCCGTAAGCACCCGCGCCAAAATAAGTTGTGTTTAGATACATCTCGAGAATAGCATCTTTGGAATAGCGGCTTTCTACGATTAAAGAGAAAAATATTTCAAGGGCTTTGCGTTCCACGGTTTGCGTAGGCGAAAGCAATAAATTTTTTACCAGCTGTTGAGTGATGGTGCTGCCGCCCTGTACAATTTCATCAGCTTGAATATTGGCAAGCAGCGCCCGGAAGATGCCGTCGATATCTACGCCGTTGTGCTCGTAAAAACGATGGTCTTCGATAGCCACGATTGCCTGTGGTAATGATGGGGGCAGTTTATCAACCGTAGACCAACTGCCGACGCTTATTTTCCCGCGTGCTGTTTGGTCGATATGGGCCGCCTGCCAAATCATCGACAAGGGCTTTGGCCAGGACGCCGGAGACGGCAGTAAGGAAGTTGGAGAAAAATCCTTTTCCTTTATCGTTGTCTCGACAGAAGTGGTTACTCTCTTAAAATCAGGTTTATTTTGGGGACCGATGTTTTTGGGGAAAGGGAAAAATAGAAAGATTAAAAGAAAAACTAATATAAAACCAATTTTCTTCATTGGCAGAAACCTCCGGAAAATAATATACTCTTCTTAATTTATTCTACTCGAAATAAATATTAATGGCTATAAGAAAAATAGAAATTGTTTGGAGCGTAGTGGAAAATGATATGTTAAGAGGGAAAAAAGTTTTGATTATTGGAATTAATCGTAGTAAAATTGTACATGTATAATAGGGAAGTGTTTCTTGTTGTGCATAATCGCAAGACATATTGTGGCATAAAAACCGTAAAGGCTTTAAATTTGCATAAAGCATGTATAAAAATAAAAAAAGCAGACATAAATATGCAACGGCGACCTACTGCTGCGAACAAGCAAAGGCGGTAGTTTATCGTATATTTTTTTTATAAAATGCTTGCAATAAAATTCATGTTAGTTGTATAATAATAAACATGCAAAGAGGAGGATGGATATGAAGGCTAGTGTTATCGGAGCAACGGGTTACGCCGGCGTTGAACTTTTGAGATTACTTGACTGCCACCCCGAGGTGGAACTGGGAGTTATTACTTCTGAAAGTAGTACGGGTGAAAATATCGCCGCTATGTATCCGCATTTAGCAAAAAGAGTTAGTCGTGAACTAGCCAGCATGAAAGATATCGAACAGATTGCTGCCGAAAGTGATGTTATTTTTATTGCTCTGCCCCATGGACATGCAATGAAAATAGGCCTGCAACTGCGTAATAGCAGTGCCAGAATCATTGACTTAGGCGGAGATTATAGATTTCAGGATAACAAGGTTTTTGAAGAGTGGTACAAGTTAAAACATGTGGATCCTGAGACAAAGGCTGTCTACGGGCTGACGGAATTATACCGGGACAAGGTAAAGGATGCCAAAATTCTTGCCAATCCAGGTTGCTATACTACCTGCAGTATTTTAGCGTTGGTACCGCTATTTAAAGCCGGGCTGATTGAAACGAAGGGCGTCATTGTCGATGCAAAATCGGGCACAACCGGCGCGGGACGCAGTTTAAAGGTTGGAAGTCTTTATTGTTCCGTTAATGAGAATTTTCATGCTTACGGTGTTGCAAATCATCGGCATACACCGGAGATAGAGCAGGTGTATTCTGATTTTGCCGGAGAACCGGTAATGATTCAGTTTACACCTCACCTTTTACCGGTTGACAGAGGAATTCTGGCAACTTGCTACGCTGACCTGAAAGAAGGCGTAACAGAGACACAAGTCGCTGAAGCTTATAATGAACTTTATGGCAATGAATTCTTCATTCGTTTGCTTGGTAAAGGCTCTTGTCCTGAAATTAAGAATGTCCGTGCCTCCAATTACGTCGATATTGGCTGGGAAATAGACAGGCGTACAGGACGCATCATAGTCATGTCGGTTATCGATAATCTGGTAAAGGGCGCTGCGGGACAGGCTGTACAGAATATGAACGTAATGTTTGGCTTTGAAGAGACAGCGGGTTTGAGACAATTACCCATATATCCTTAAGGAGGCGCATTAAATGATAAAGCAAATCGATGGATGGATTACGGCTCCGCAGGGTTTTGTGGCGGCCGGCGTTAAAGCAGGTATTAAAGTTAGCGGCAAGGAAGACGTTGCCGTCATCATGAGTACTGTCCCGGCAGCAGCGGGCGCAGTTTTCACTCAGAATAAAATGTGCGCGGCACCTGTGCTTGTCAGCCGTGAAGCGGCCAAAAAGCCTTATGCGCAGGCCATAGTTGTTAATTCCGGTTGTGCCAATGCTTGCACGGGAGAAAAAGGCTTGGCCGATGCCAAAGAGATGGCGGCCTTTACGGCAGACCTTTTAAATATCGACGAAGAAGGTGTCTATGTTTGTTCCACTGGCGTCATTGGCCATTTTCTGCCGATGAGCAAGGTTAAAACAGGCATTGCCGACGCAATTGATAAATTGGATGAAACCGAAGGCGAAAGCGCAGCTCTTGCCATCCAGACAACAGATACCTTTGTTAAGAAGGTCGCTTATGAGTTTGAAATAGGCGGCAAGAAGGCAAGAATTGCCGGCATTGCCAAAGGTGCAGGCATGATACACCCCAATATGGCGACATTGCTCACCTTTATAACAACTGACGCAGCTATTGCGCCTGATGTTTTGAAACGTACAGTCAAGGCGGTGGCAGATAAGTCTTTTAATATGGTTGTTGTCGATGGCGATACCAGCACCAATGACACTATGATTGTTTTGGCTAATGGCTTGGCAGAAAATGAGATAATCCTCGCAGAGGAACACCCGGATTTCCCGGTTTTCTTTGAAGCTTTCTTACGTACTGCGCAGGATTTGGCCAAGATGATTGCTCATGATGGCGAAGGAGCTACCAAGTTTCTGGAAGTCAATGTCATCGGGGCCGCGTCTTTTGCTGATGCCAAATTAGCGGCGATGGCTATAGCTAAATCACCCTTGGTGAAGACAGCGTTCTTCGGTGAGGACCCTAATTGGGGACGCATTGTTTGTGCCGCTGGTTATTCCGGAGCGGCTTTGCAGTCAGACCGTGTGACGCTTAGTATCGGCGGCATCCGCTTGGTGGAGAACGGTTTGAACGTCGGTGTTCCGCTTGAGGAACTGACTTCAATCATGGCCGAGCACGATATAAGCATCACAGTAGATTTAGCGGCCGGCAACGAGAAGGCAACGGTTTGGACCTGTGACTTCAGTTATGAATATGTAAAAATTAATGGAGAATACCATACATAGAAAGAAAATAATTGATAAAGGGGTATGCGCTATGTTGATCAGAGAAGAACAAATCAATACATTAGTTGAGGCTTTGCCATATTTAAGAGATTTCAAAGGAAAAACAGTTGTCGTAAAATACGGCGGCAACGCAATGCTGAACGATGAAATTAAAAATAAGGTCTTGCAGGATATCGTGTTCCTTCGTTGTGCCGGCTTGCGTCCGGTAGTTGTTCATGGCGGCGGCCCGGAAATTACTGCTATGCTGCAAAAAGCGGGCAAACAAACCCAATTCGTCAGCGGACTCAGGGTTACTGACGCGGAAAGCGTAGAACTGGCAGAGATGGTACTCGTCGGTAAAATCAACACAGATTTAGTCGTAAGGCTCAATCTTTTAGGCGGGCGCGCGGTTGGCCTTAATGGTAAGGATGCGAATCTTATCCAAGCAAAAAAACATCTCGCTGATGTGTATGAGAACGGCGAAGTAAATCTGGTCGATATTGGCTATGTCGGCAACGTCGAAAAAATCAATACAGAACTCATAAATATCTTGTTAGACAGTGATTTTATTCCGGTAATTGCTCCTACCGGCGTAGGGGTGAACGGAGAAACCTATAACATCAACGCAGATAGCGTTGCCGGTGAAATTGCAGGCGCTTTAAAGGCTGAAAAACTGCTGGTGCTGACTGACGTTAAGGGGATTTATTCCGATTATAGGGATGAAGCCAGCTTTATTTCGACTTTGACTTTTGAAAAAGCTCAGGAACTCATTATCCGCGGCAATATCGACGGCGGCATGATTCCTAAAGTGAAATCCTGTATTACTGCTCTTTCCGGAGGAGCCCACAAAACACATATTATCGATGGCCGTGAACCACACACCATCCTTATGGAGATTTTCAGTGATTCCGGCGTTGGCACGGAAGTAGTAAAGGAATAGATATTTAGAAATATATTGTTAGAGGGGATAAGTAATGGATCAAAAAACAGTTATTGCAGACACTGAACAATATTATTTACCGGTTTTTTCCCGCAACCAAATCGTCCTGGACCATGGCAAGGGTTGTAAGCTTTATGACATGGAAGGTAACGAATACCTGGATTTTTTGGCAGGCATAGCGGTTAACGCTCTGGGCCATGCTCACCCGGCGCTTGTTCAAGCCATTGCCAAGCAAGCGGGTAAATTAATTCACTGCTCAAATCTTTACTATACACAGGTACAGGCAGAATTAGTAAAAACACTTGCGCAAGTCAGTGGTTTTGAACGTGTATTCCTATGCAATAGCGGCGCTGAAGCTAATGAAGGTGCTTTGAAACTGGCACGCAAATACGGCCATCAAAAGTCCGAAGGTAAATTTAAGATTATTTCGGCCGTGCACTCTTTCCACGGTCGTACCATGACGACGTTAACAGCTACCGGGCAGCCCAAATACCAAAAAGGTTATGAGCCTTTGCCTTCCGGTTTTAGTTATGTTGATTACGGTAACATTGAAGCACTGGAGAATTTAATTGACGAAGATGTTTGTGCTGTCATTCTGGAACCGATTCAGGGTGAAGGCGGCGTGTTTGTGCCATCAGACGATTATTTGAGGCAGGTTCGTGCTCTGTGCGATAAATATGACGCACTTCTTATTTTTGATGAGATTCAAACGGGCCTATGCCGTACGGGCAAGTGGTTTGCCTGTGAATACAGCGGAGCAAAACCTGACGTGCTGACCTTGGCCAAGGCTTTGGGCGGGGGCTTCCCGATAGGTGCCTTCCTGACCACCGAAAGGCTTGCACATGTATTTGCGCCGGGAGACCATGGCTCTACTTTTGGCGGCAACCCCCTGGCTTGTGCTGCAGCTAATGCTGCCCTAAGGGTGATGATTGACGAAAATCTTGCTGCCAAAGCGGCATCAACCGGTGAGTATTTCAAGACACAGCTGGAGGCTCTTCAGAAAAAATTCCCGGACAAGATCGTCGAAGTGCGCGGCCGCGGCCTGCTGCTCGGTATGGAACTTTCCAAACCGGGAAAACCTATTGTTGATGCTTGCCTCAATAAGGGCATGATTATCAATTGTACGGCAGGAAATGTCATAAGGCTCGTTCCACCGCTTATTATCAGCGTGGTGGAAATTGACGCCCTGATGCATGTTTTAGCCGAAGTTTTTGCTGAATTTTGATTAGAGTGAGAGGCTATAAATTATGAGCTTGAGAAAAAAAGATTTGATTTCCATCCATGATTTATCCGTGGGTGAAGTAGCAACAATCTTCGATGTTGCTAAAAAACTAAAGCAAAAACAAAAAAATGGTGAACCGCACCAGTACCTCAAAGGCAAGACTTTGGTCATGATTTTTTCCAAAGCTTCGACTCGTACAAGGGTATCTTTTGAAACAGGATTTTTCCAGCTTGGTGGGCATCCGATATACCTGAATGACTCTTCTTCCCAGGTTGGCCGCGGCGAGCCTGTGCGTGATACAGCCAGAGTGCTCTCACGCTTTGCGGACGGAATCATGATCAGGACCTTTTCCCATGAAGCAGTGAAAGAACTGGCTGAATACGCTGCAATTCCAGTTATCAATGGCTTGACCGACTTATTGCATCCTTGCCAAGCCCTGACTGATATTTTTACCATCATGGAGCATAAAGAGGTTCTGAAAGGACGTAAGCTGGTTTACGTCGGCGATGGCAACAACATGACTCATTCACTGATGTTTGCCTGTGCCAAGGTCGGCATGAATATGGTCTGCGCCTGCCCGAAGGGGTATCAACCGGATCCGCAGATTTTCAAGGAAGCCTGTGAAGACGCACTGCAAACCGGTTGCACCATTGAGATAGAGGAAGATTTATGTAAGGCAGCCAAAGGCGCAGATGTTTTTTATACGGATGTTTGGGCCTCAATGGGGCAGGAATGCGAACAGTCCATCCGCAAGGAAGCTTTGGGTGACTATCAGATAAACAAGGAGCTGCTCAAGGCTGCCAGACCGGATGCTATCGTACTGCATTGTTTGCCTGCGCATCGTGGCGAAGAAATAACTGACGAAGTTATTGAAGGACCACAGTCAGTTGTTTTTGACCAGGCCGAAAACCGTTTGCATGTGCAAAAAGCAATTATGGCTCTGCTCATGAGTGACGAAAAGATTTAAGCAGTCTAAGGAGAGTATGGTGATTTCATACTTTTGTTTAGCATAAATAATACATTGAATAATTTTAGGAGGATGCATCTATAATGAACAAAAAAGACATTAAAAAAGTAGTACTGGCTTATTCCGGTGGTTTGGACACTTCGGTTATTATTCCTTGGTTGAAAGAGAACTACAACAATTGTGAAGTTATAGCAGTAACCGCAGACCTTGGCCAAGGGGCTGAACTTGATCCGGTTTATGATAAGGCTTTAAAATCAGGCGCAAGCAAATGCTTCATTCTTGATTTGAAGGAAGAATTCATAGCTGATTATGTCTGGCCTGTAGTTAAGGCTGGCGCTGTATATGAGAAGAAATATCTTTTGGGCACTTCTTTTGCCCGTCCTCTGATTGCTAAAAAACTTGTTGAAATCGCATTGGCTGAAGGCGCAGATGCCGTTGCCCACGGCGCAACCGGCAAAGGCAACGACCAGGTTCGTTTCGAATTGACTGTTAAGGCTCTGGCACCTCAATTATCCGTAATCGTGCCTTGGCGTGAATGGAATATTCGTTCCCGCGAAGACGCTATTGACTTCGCGGAAGCACATAACATTCCTATTCCTGTTACTAAATCTCATGACTACAGCATGGACCGCAACATGTGGCATCTCAGCCACGAGGGTTCTGACCTGGAAGACCCATGGAATGCTCCAAAAGACGAGTTGTTCATAGTTACCAATACTCCGGAAAAAGCTCCGGATAAAGCTGAATATGTTGAACTGGAATTCGAACAGGGCGTGCCGGTTGCCGTTAACGGAACCAAATTAAGCCCTGCCAAAATTGTGGAAACTCTTAATGAAATCGGCATTCGCAACGGCGTAGGCATCTGCGATATGGTAGAAAACCGCCTTGTCGGTATGAAATCCCGCGGTGTTTATGAAACTCCTGGCGGTACTATTATTTATTATGCACACAATGAGTTGGAAAACCTCTGTCTTGACCGTGCGACCAACCACTACAAACAATTAGTAGGCGTAAAATATGCTGAATTGGTATATGATGGCATGTGGTTCTCTCCTTTGCGTGAAGCTCTCGCAGCTTTCGTTGAAGAGACACAGAAGACTGTTACCGGTACCGTTCGTGTTAAGCTGTATAAAGGCAACGTCATGAGCGCCGGCGCTAAGTCTCCATACTCTCTCTATAGCCAGGAATATGTAACCTTCGGCGCTGACGAAGTTTACAACCAAGCTGATGCTACAGGCTTCATCACTTTGTTCGGACTTCCTTTGACTGTTCGCGCTTTGATGAAACAAGGAAAGTTAAAATAATGGCTAAGCTTTGGGGCGGTAGATTCAGTAAGAACACAAATGAATTGGTGGATGCTTTTAACGCATCTATTGAGTTCGACAAACGCTTGTATCATGAAGATATCCGCGGCAGCATTGCCCATGCCAGAATGTTGGCGAGGGCCGGAATTATTCCAGAAGCAGATGCTGTGGATATTGTAGACGGGCTGTCAAAAATTCTGGCAGATATTGAAGCTGGTAATTTTAGCTTTGAAGTATCACTGGAAGATATTCATATGAACATTGAGGCCAGGCTGACTGAGCGTATAGGCAGTGCCGGCGCGAGACTGCATACTGCACGCAGTCGCAACGATCAGGTTGCTCTTGATATGCATATGTATATGAAGCGTGAGATCGTTGAAATTGGCGAGTTGCTTTTGAAGTTTGAACAGGTTCTTCTAACTGTAGCTAAAGAGCATGAAAAGACACTAATGCCTGGTTATACCCATTTGCAGAGGGCACAACCAATTACTTTCGCGCATCATCTTTTGGCCTATTTTAATATGTTACAAAGAGATTTCCGCCGCTTGCAGGGAGTTTGGGCCGGTGCTGACATTATGCCTTTAGGGGCAGGTGCTATTGCGGGCACTACCTTCCCAATTGATAGATTTGACGTTGCCGGACAACTAAACTTTGGGGATGTCTATGCCAACAGCATGGATGCGGTCAGCGACCGGGATTACATTCTGGAATTCTTGTCCTTTGCCTCTATCCTGATGATGCACCTCAGCCGCTTGAGCGAAGAAGTTTGCCTGTGGTCCAGTACGGAATTTGCTTTTATTGAATTGGACGATGCCTTTGCGACAGGGTCAAGCATGATGCCGCAAAAGAAGAATCCGGATATCGCCGAGCTTGTTCGTGGCAAAACAGGACGTGTTTACGGTCATCTGCAGGCAATGCTTGTTACGGTTAAGGGTCTGCCGCTGACTTACAACAAGGATCTGCAGGAGGATAAAGAAGGCCTGTTTGATGCTATTGACACCATCAAATTCAGCCTTGCGGTTTACGGTGACATGATTGCAACTATGAAGGTTAATGTTGAAAAGATGGAGCAAGCCGTCAGCAAGGATTTCTCCAACGCAACTGACCTGGCTGACTATCTGGTAAGGAAAGGCTTGCCTTTCCGACAGGCGCATGAGGTTGTTGGCAAATGTGTCGCTTATGCCATCAGATCCAGCAAATTTTTGCCTGAGATCACGCTGGTTGAATACAAAGATTTTTCAGAGCTTTTTGAAGCCGATTTGCTGGAAACGCTTAAGCCTGAAAACTGTGTTGCGGCAAGAACTTCTTATGGAGGACCCGCCTTCACGGAAAATGCCAAACAACTCTCTCGCGGAGCTGAAATATTAGCTTCTCAGCAAGATATTTTGAATTGTTTACGCGAGAAAATATAGGTTGCTATTTATTTTATCAAATAACCCGGTAATGATTGGCATTACCGGGTTATTTTTTGTATAATAAGGGATAGGTAAGCCGTCGGACGAGGAAGGATGAATTCATTTGCTAGCACAGCTGGAAGGTGTACTACATACAATAACAGTTTTAGATTTGGTCGATATTTTAGTTGTTACATACTTTTTATATCGCCTCTACCAAATGCTAAAAAATACAAGAGCCGCTTCGCTTGTCAAGGGACTGGTAGTTCTTCTTCTTGCTGCTTTGGTAAGTAATTGGCTGCATCTGCATGTTATAAACTGGCTTTTAGAGAAAAGCATGACGGTGGTTTTGGTTGCTTTGCCGGTCGTCTTTCAGCCGGAATTGCGTCGAGCTTTAGAGCAAATAGGACGTGGTCGTTTCTTCAGGAAAACATTAGTCTTGGACGAGGAAGAAGTCGAGAATATGCTTTCAGCGCTTGAAACAGCAGCTATGGCTATGTCCCGTAATAAGATAGGCGCGCTGATTGTTTTTGAGCGTGAAACCGGACTTGATGATTATATAGAAACCGGTATTCAGATAGATGCTTTAGTATCCCACGAATTATTTATGAACATATTCATTCCTAACACGCCTTTACATGATGGTGCTGTTATAATTCGCGGCAATCGCATTAAGGCTGCCGGTTGTCTTTTGCCGCTGACAGAGGCACGCAATCTTAGCAAAGAGCTTGGTACAAGGCATAGAGCCGCAATTGGGCTTTCTGAACAAGCGGATGCTTTAGTTCTGGTAGTAAGTGAAGAAACCGGTACAATCTCCCTGGCCAGAAGCGGTGTTTTGCAGCGTTATTTGACCGGCGACGATATCAAGGACCTTTTAAGACCGGGAATGAGCCAACCACTTTTGGGGTGGAAGGATGATTTGTTGGAGAAGCTTAAGGGTTGGAGGAAAAAGTAATGAGAGAAAGCGAACAGCGAAACAAATGGGTCGTACGCATCTTTGCTTTCCTTGCGGCCTGCGCATTGTGGCTTTATGTCATGAATGAACAGAACCCCATCATAGAACGCTCTTTTATGGTTCCGTTAACGAAGAGTAATCTCTCCGATAATATGGTGGTCAATAATTTGCCGGAGACTGTTGTTGTGAAAATTAAGGGAACAAGAACGGTTATATCAAGCGCTAGGGAAAAAGATATAATTGCTTATATAGATTTTTCCGGCGCAACCAAAGGCCGCCACGGGTTTGATGTGAAAGTAAAATCGGCTGTCGGGGATATTATAGAGGTTAATCCTAAAAACCTTTTCCTTGATCTTGATACAATCGGCGAACGTACGATGGATGTTGAAGCGCGTATTATGGGTATACCTGGTTCCGGCGTTACTGTCGGTAAGCTGGAAATCGATCCGGTGAAAGTTATTGTCTCCGGTGCAAGTAACCGTCTAGCTAATGCTTTCAAAGTAATTGCCTTGGTAGATATTACAGGAAAAGATAATAGTTTTGAAGACAACGCTAATCTGACACCGATTGCTATTGATGGCAGCGAAATGTATGATTTGAACGTACAGCCTGGCAAAGTCCATATCAAAGCGCTGATGCTGAAACAGCTGGCAAGCGTGGAGCTGCCTATAAAGCCGGTGATGAGCGGCGTTCTGAAGAAAAACCATACAATAAGTTCAGTAAAAACAGTACCGGAAAAGGTCAAACTAACGGCTGACCCTGCCGTCTTGGCTGGCATAACGGAAATAAAGACAGCACCAATACTTTTGGACAATATCGAAGATGATGTCGAAATGCAGATGCCACTTAGTCTGCCTGATAAAGTTTTGGCCGAGACGCACAGTGTACTGGTGAAGATTCAACTGGAAAAAACAAGATAAACGGAGTAATTACATGCTATTACGTGTAAACAACCTGAGGGTATCCCTCCTTAATGAGGCGTCACTGAAAGAGCTGGCGGCTAAGAAGCTTGGAATAAGAAAACAAAATATAATTAAAACAAATATTTTACGGCGAGCAGTTGATGCCCGCCGTAAAAGCAATATCTGTTTGGTGTATCATCTGCTGTTGGAACTTGATTGTGATGCGAAGACAGTAAACCGCCTTTTAAAGGACGGCAACGTCTCTTTATGGCATGATGAAATCATACCGGAAAGTGTATATGGCGAAGAGCAGCTTTGTGAGCGCCCAATCGTCATCGGGGCTGGACCGGCAGGCCTGTTGGCAGCATATATGCTGGCAAAGCACGGTTACCAACCTCTCCTGCTTGAACGCGGCAAAGCTGTAGCGCAGCGCTTGGCTGATGTACATAAGTTTTGGCTTAAGGGTGAGTTCGACCCAGAAAGCAATGTACAATTCGGTGAGGGCGGTGCAGGAACTTTCTCTGACGGCAAGTTGACGACGCGGGTAAATGACCCTGTGATGAATGATATTCTGAAAATTTTTGTAGAGGCTGGCGCCCCGAAAGAAATTCTATCGGAGCAAAAACCGCATGTAGGCACTGACAAACTGCGAGTAATGGTTACGGGTTTGGCGGCAAGCATACGAGAACTGGGCGGTGAAGTCCGCTACGGACAGCAAGTGGTTGATTTCACGATGGCAGACGGGAAAATCAATGGCGTTGTCCTTAAGAATAATGAAAAGCTGTACAGCAATGCGGTTGTCTTAGCTTGCGGACATAGTGCCAGGGATACCTATGCCATGCTGGCGCAGCGTAATATAGCCATCGAGGCAAAACCTTTCGCCATCGGGGTAAGGATAGAACATCCGCAGGAACTGATTGATCGGGCGCAGTACGGTGAATTTGCCGGTCATCCTAAATTAGGTGCGGCAGACTACGCCTTGGTATATCACAACAAGGAGAACGCCAGGACAGCGTATTCCTTCTGCATGTGCCCGGGCGGTCTTGTTGTGGCGGCGGCATCGGAGAGCTGCGGCGTGGTTACAAATGGTATGAGCATGCACAAACGCGACTCGGGGATAGCTAACAGTGCTCTGGTCGTCAATGTAGGCATTAAGGATTTTGGCAACGGACCATTAGCCGGAATAGAATTCCAGCGGCGCTATGAGCAGTTGGCCTTCGTTGCCGGCGGCGGCTCTTATTGCGCTCCGTCCCAAAATGTTAAAAGCTTTCTTGCGGGCGCTTCGCCTAGCTTGAGCACTTCTTTCGCGCCTACCTATCGCCCTGGTCTGGTTCCCTATGATTTAACAAAGGTTTTGCCTGGGTATGTAGCGGATACCTTGAGAGAGGGACTCTTGGATTTTGAGCGTAAAATAAAGGGTTTTGCGGGAGATTCAGGCTTGCTTACAGGTGTTGAAACAAGAACGTCGGCTCCAGTAAGGATTCTTCGTTCGGATGAAGATAAGCAATCATGCTCTCACAAGGGCTTATATCCGGCAGGAGAAGGGGCTGGCTATGCAGGAGGCATAATGAGTGCGGCGCTTGACGGCTATCATGTGGCGCAGGCCATCATGAAGCGTTTCAAGCCGCTCAGCTGATGGCAAAGTTAGGGGCAACTGTTGAGGCAAATTACCCGCTATTTGTTTTTTTTGTAAAAAAGAGTATAATTTAACGAGCATAAAATTAATGGGGGTTTTGGAATGGGTCGTTTATTTGGAACAGATGGCGTCAGAGGCGTGGCAAACGCGGAGTTGACACCGGAGATCGCTTTTAAACTGGGCAGGGCTGCTGCTGAATATTTTGGCAGAGAAACGGCTGCACCGAAAATAATTATTGGCAGGGATACGAGACTTTCGGGTACCATGCTTGAATCAGCATTGGCAGCGGGAATTTGTTCAGCCGGCGGCAACGCACATCTTTTGGGTGTTATATCCACGCCGGCAGTATCTTTCCTTACTTCTTTTATGGAAGCTAATGCAGGCGTTGTTATTTCAGCTTCTCATAACCCTTTTGAAGATAATGGTATTAAGTTCTTTTCTAAAACCGGCCACAAGCTGCCGGATGCGGTTGAAGACGAAATTGAGGCAATTGTTGCGACGCCGATTGATTATGCAAAAACACCGACAGGCTCATCTGTAGGGCAGGTCATAGTGGAAACTGACATGGCTGAGCATTATATAGAACACGTTGTTAATTCCGCTGATGCGGAGTTAACTGGCTTAAAGGTAGTTATTGACTGTGCAAACGGTGCCAACAGCGAAATTGGACCGGAAATATTAAGAAGATTAGGCGCCGAGGTGATTACAATATTTAATGAGCCAAATGGCGTCAATATTAACAATGGTTGTGGTTCTACTCATTTGGAGGCTTTACAGGCTAAGGTTGTCGAATGCGGAGCTGCGGTAGGTATTGCCAATGACGGTGATGCCGATCGCTGTCTGGCAGTCGACGAGAAGGGTGAAGTGCTCGACGGTGACCAGATGATGCTGATTTGCGCGCTGGAGCTAATGAAGAAAAATAAGCTTTATAAAAATGTTCTGGTCACCACGGTCATGAGCAATGTTGGTCTGCATCAAGCAATGAAAGAACACGGCGGCTTCTGTGCAAAAACAAAAGTTGGTGACCGCTATGTTTTGGAAGAAATGATTAAAAATGGTTACCAACTTGGTGGAGAACAGTCAGGACACATCATCTTCTCAGAGTTTTCTAAGACAGGCGACGGCATCCTTACCGCAGTCAGGCTTCTGGGGGCAATGGTCAGGAACAACCAGCCACTTTCAGAGATGGGGTCTTTGATGAAAAAATATCCCCAAATTCTTTTAAACGTGCGTGTTGCCGATAAACAAGGCTGGGAAGAAAAGCAGGGCATAAAGGACATAATTGAACATTATGAAAATGTTCTTGGCGATAATGGACAGATATTGGTGAGGGCATCAGGTACGGAACCTTTGATACGTATAATGGCCGAAGGTCCTGATCAGGCACAGCTGGAAACTATTGCTTCGCATATAGCGGAAGTTGTTACCGAAGAGCTTACATAGAATAGCATATGCTATATATACTTGACCGAGGCATTAGCGTGCCTTGACCATAAGTGATGTTTATAGTATGATATACGAGTCATAAAGTCGTGCCGCGGGGAAAGCCATCCTTGCGGCACTCTGTGTGTGAAATGGAGGACACACAGGAATAATCTTTGATGATGGAAGCGCAGGTGCCGCAGCTTAAAATGCGGCAGACGAGGGAGAGGTTTATCGAATAGTCAGCGGATGCCTCTCGGTTGGCTGCAACCGCAAGCAGATGACAAATCTCGCTGGTAACGGCGAGGACAAAGATTCTGTGGCAGAAACGGCAATATTTTTTTTAGGAGGGCGCTCACATGTGTGGGATTGTCGGTTATATAGGGGATAAACAAGCTGCCCCGTTTTTATTGGATGGTATGAGCAAGCTGGAATATCGCGGGTATGATTCCGCTGGTATTGCGGTTTTTGAAAAAGGAAAGATTCGTATAGAAAAATGCGTGGGGCGTCTTGAAGCACTGCGCCAAAAATTGGCAGGTCAAATGCCGGAAGGCACAATGGGGATAGGGCATACGCGTTGGGCAACGCACGGCCGCCCGTCAGACAGGAATGCGCATCCTCATGCGAATGCTTCCGGTGAATTCGTTGTTGTTCACAATGGCATTATCGAAAACTACCTCGTTTTAAAAGAGGCTCTTTTAGAGAAAGGACATGTTTTCCTCTCTGAAACTGACTCCGAGGTCGTAGCACATTTGATGGAAGAATATTATACCGGAGATTTTGAAGAGACTGTCAAAAAAGTACTTGGTATGATCGAAGGTTCGTATTCACTTGTTTTCCTGTGTGCTAAGGAACCAGACAAGCTTATTTGTACCAAAAAGGATAATCCGCTTGTCATCGGCCTGGGCAATGGTGAAAATTTTATTGCTTCTGATATTCCGGCGATAATCGCAAAGACGCGTCGGACATACATCATGAATGACGGCGAAATCGCAACCGTTACCAAGGATGCCGTCTGGGTACAAGACATTCATGGTACGCCGATAAGCAAGAAAGTATTTGAAGTCAACTGGAATGCCGAAGCAGCCGAAAAAGGCGGTTTTGAGCACTTCATGCTGAAAGAGATATACGAACAGCCAAAGGCTATGCGCGATACTATGACAGGACGCGTATCGAAAGATGGCAGCTGCATAGAGTTTCCTGAACTGAATTGGACAGCTGAGGATTTCGCTGATATTAATAAAATCTTTATAGTTGCTTGTGGCACAGCATATCATGCGGGAATGGTCGGCAAGTATTATTTCGAACAACTGGCGCGAGTACCGGTTGAAGTCGACATTGCCAGTGAGTTTCGTTATCGTTCGCCAATTATTGACAGCAATTGCTTAACTATAATTATTAGCCAGTCAGGTGAGACAAGTGATACATTAGCAGCTTTAAAAGAAGCCAGGCGTCTTGGTTCTCGAACTTTGGCTGTTACCAACGTTGTTGGTTCTTCGATAGCTCGCGAAGCTGACCAGGTGGTATATACTTACGCCGGCCCTGAAATAGCTGTTGCTTCGACTAAGGCTTATACTACACAGTTATTGTTGATGTTGATGCTGTCTGTGTATGTCGGAGAAATTAAAGGTACACTGCACAAGGATAGGGCAAAAGAACTTGTTGCCGCCATCAAAATGATTCCTGAACAAATTCACGAGCTTCTGGAAAATGTTGAGCAGTTGAAAGTGTTCGCTACCAAGTACGGCAATAGTGAAGATGTCTTCTATCTTGGACGTTCTTTAGACTATGCGGTGGCTTTGGAAGGCGCGTTAAAAATGAAGGAGATTTCCTACATTCACGCCGAAGCTTATGCAGCCGGAGAATTAAAACATGGTACCCTTGCTTTGATAGTAGAGGGCGTTCCTGTTATTGTGCTTGCCACTCAATCTGACGTTTATGACAAAACCATCAGCAACCTGCAGGAAGTTAAAGCCAGGGATGCAGTTGTAATTGCAATTGCGCTGGAGGGTGATGACAGCATTGCTAAATATGCTGATCATGTTATTTTCATACCGCGGGCAGAAAAATATCTGACCCCGTTGCTTTCCGTATTACCTTTGCAGTTATTGGCTTATTATGCGGCTCTGACCAGGGGTTGTGACGTTGATAAACCGAGAAATCTAGCAAAATCTGTTACAGTTGAGTAAAAAAGTAATCCCGTCAACAGAAAATGTTGACGGGATTTTTATATGCCTGAGCCATCGAATATTGGCACGAATTCATTACTGGCAGCGTCTTCCTCCTGCACAAAGCCATCTTCGATGCCCGATGCAAAAAGGTAGTTTTCAACTTCTTCGTATTCCTCCTTGGAAACCTTTCGGTTAATTTCAGGATACTTGTAAGCGTCGCCGCAAGGAATATACTGGTGCATGAGGCTGAAGAGTATTTGCCCTTGCTTGAAGTTTTTTGCTACCCAATCAATGACGCCCTTGCTGTTTTCGATATTGCCTGGCAGAATAAGATGACGGACTACCACACCGCTTTGCAGGATACCCTCATCATCAAGATGGTAGTCACCGGTTTGGCGATACATTTCTTTGATGGCTGCCGCGGCAATACGGAAATAATCGGGTGCGTTGC
The DNA here is from genome assembly GCA_009930275.1 of Negativicutes bacterium. The sequence goes on along the minus strand of RZYP01000005.1, from coordinate 42,981 downwards.
TGTATTTGATGGCAGCGATATTATCAGAGTATTTGAAGTCGGGCAGGTAGATTTGGACCTTGCCCTGTAATTTTCGCAATGTATCGACGGTTTCGAAGCCGCTGGTATTATAGACGACAGGCACGGGCAATTTCTCCTGGAGGCTTTCGATAATAGCATTTGTGAAGTGCGTCGGAGTGACCAGATTGATATTATGGGCGCCTTTTGCAATAAGTTCATTGTATATTGCTTGCAGGCGTTCTATGGTTATTTCTTTGCCGAAGCCTTCACAACTGATTTCATGGTTTTGGCAAAAGACACAATGCAGGTTGCAGCCGCTGAAAAAAACTGTACCTGAACCGCGTGTGCCGCTTATGCAGGGCTCTTCCCACATATGCAGGCCAGCGCGCGCTACTATAGGTTTCATACCGCAGCCGCAGGAACCAAACGTGCCAGCACTGGCTAAGTTTTCAGGGCGGTCGACGCCGCAGCGATGAGGACATATATAACAGAGAGTCATTCCAAAACATCTCCCTTCGGATAATTATTATTGTAACACAGAATACACAAGCTACAGCAGGCAAAGACCAATTTTTTCAAGAGTTAAGGTAAAGATGAAAATGACTTTATGTGCCAAAAGTTGTTAACTAAAATATAAATCAGAGAGTGGCAAGGGACAAAGAAGTGACGGGCCTGCTGCACATCAGCGACCGACTGCTTGCAGGCGGATCGTCGCGTGTGGAAGCGGCCAGAGGAACTCTTTGCCAATTGCCCGATAGAAAACCATAACTTGCTAATGTGGCCTATAATTTAATAGATATAGATAAGTTGTTGCGCCCCTTTCTTCTGATTGACAAAGAAGGTAGTGAAATGTATAATCGAAGCTAGAGAAGTCATATAACTGACGGAAGTGGATAACCACATGGAGTATGACTGGTAGCGGCCGACCGTCTGGGCAAAAGCAGCCTGGATTGGCGGCTTTTTTCATATAAAGAAGGAGGAATACCTGATGAAAGAACTTAAATTAAAGTACGGCTGCAACCCTAATCAAGATCCGGCGCGCATATACATGAAGAATGGCAGCGACTTGCCGGTAGAGGTGTTGAATGGACGGCCTGGTTACATTAATTTTCTTGACGCTTTTAACAGCTGGCAATTGGTTAAGGAATTGAAAGAGGCTACTGGGCTTCCCGCAGCGGCGTCTTTTAAACATGTCAGCCCGGCGGGTGCGGCCGTTGGCTTGCCATTGTCGGATGTATTGAAAAAGATTTATTATGTCGACGATTTAGAATTGTCACCTTTGGCCAATGCCTATGCCAGGGCGCGTGGTGCGGATAGAATGTCTTCTTATGGTGATTTTGTAGCTCTTTCTGATATCTGCGACGAACAAACAGCAAAAATGCTTGCCCGAGAAGTTTCCGACGGAGTTATCGCTCCCGGATATACTGATAAAGCATTGGAAATTCTCAAGACGAAACGCAAAGGGACATATAACGTTATAAAGATAGATCCCAACTATGTACCTGAACCTGTCGAAAGCAAGGATGTTTTTGGCATAACCTTTGAGCAGGGTCGTAACGAAGTGAAAATTACTGAAGAACTTTTTGCAAACAGACCGACTGCCAACAAGGAAATTCCTGCAAGTGCGGCCAGGGATCTTCTTATTTCCTTGATTACCCTGAAGTATACGCAGTCCAATTCTGTCTGTTATGTAAAAGACGGACAGGCGATAGGAATCGGCGCCGGCCAGCAGTCCCGTGTACATTGTACGCGTTTGGCGGGAAGCAAAGCAGATAACTGGTATTTACGCCAGAATCCGAAGGTTTTATCCTTGCCCTTTAAAGACAGCATCGGCCGCCCGGACAGGGATAATACGATAGATGTTTATATTTCCGAAGACGATATGGATGTTTTGGCAGATGGCGTTTGGGAAAGATTTTTCACGGAAAAACCGGAACGCTTAAGCAGGGAAGAAAAGAAGGCGTGGTTGGCAACCTTAAAAGGCGTGGCTCTTGGTTCTGATGCCTTTTTCCCTTTTGGCGACAATATAGAGCGAGCCCATCGCAGCGGTGTTGAGTTTATTGCGCAGGCCGGCGGTTCAATTCGTGATGATAATGTTATCGAAACATGCGATAAATATAATATGGCCATGGCCTTTACTGGTTTGAGACTGTTCCATCATTAATAAAAAAGGCTGTATATACGATAGTATATACAGCCTTTTTTATTTATTTAGCTACTTAATTTTAATATTGCTCATAATGGCTTTGCCAAAACGGGTTTCGTCAGTTTTGGCGCCAATCATATTTGCATTTTCGAGTGTGGCACAGTCAAGGTTTGCTTTTGATAAATTTGCGTCACGCAAAATGCTGTTAGTAAGATTTGCGCTGCGCAGATTAGCTTCGGTCAAATCAGCTTTTTGCAGTTTCGCGTTATACAAATTTGCGGAGGAAAAATCAGCTTTGCGTAAATCAGATTGGTAAAACCAGGAATTTGCCAGATTGGCAGTTCCAAAGTCAGTAAAGTAACCGTCAGCATAATCGAAGGTCGCTTCCTGAGCATTAGCGGAACGAAAAGACGCGAAGTCAATTAATGTATGGTTGAAGCTAGCGCGAAAGGCATTTGCTCCAGAAAAATTGGCACGGGAAAAGATTGCATCTCTTAGGTTGGCATGGGATAAATCAGCCCCGGAAAGATTGGCGCATTCGGCATAAACCCTTTTCAGGTTTGCCTTGACTAATTTGGCACCGGCGAAGGAAGCACCTTCAAGGTCAGCACCTTCTAAGTTTGTAAAACTAAGGTCAGCACCGGACAAGTCCGCATAAGTCAAATTTGCGTTAATCAATTGAGCCCCGGAAAGATCGCCTTGAGGGCAATTGCCCGTTTTAAGCAGATTGTCAAGATCAACTTGATTGTAAGCAAGTGCAGGCATTGAATTAAGCATTAAAACACAAGTAAAAACAAGCATCTTTTTTCTCATAGCCAACTCCTATTCCGCCAATTCGGCCAGAAAGTCCTGCGAATTATCTGGAAGCTGTGGGATCATTTTCCACGGGTTGTGCTTTTTCAGATCATCTTCACTATAAGAAGAACCAGCCAGAATAATAAGAGAACGGGCACCAATCGCATGAGCACATCTGATATCATGCGGCGTGTCGCCGATAATGGTGATTTCTTCTGGTTTTATATTCGGATTTTGAATATAAAGCCTTTGAAAAGCAACTTTGGCCAGTGTCGTGCGGTCTTCGCTCAATTCACCGAAGGCACTGAGGTTATAATCGAAGAAACTCTCAATCCCATAGTGTTTTAACTTCATATGCGCAGCATGTCCCGCGTTTCCCGTTAAAAGAGCCGAAGTATAGCCGGTATCGTTCTGGTTCAAATAGGTTAAAACATTTTTGACATTTGGCAGAAGGTACCCAGGGTGTGATTTAAGGGAATCCGGTAAAAGTCTGTGATACAAAATTAATAAACCTGCGGCGTCAGAAGCTCGGCAGCTTCCCTTCAAATCTGTAATAGCGGTTTTAATTATATGAGAATCTGTACAGCCGGCAAGTTCATGAGAGAAATTAAAATCGCTGTTATTATAGCGGATACGTATAGCTTCTTTGAGAGCATCTATGCCGGCACGGGCAGAGAGAAGAAGAGTGCCGTCGATGTCCCAGAACAAATATTTCATTGCTGCCTCCTGAAATTCTAATCTAACCGGTCAATTATTCCGATTTTGGCTTCATCACTATTCTCAAAAGTCTGTTGCCGGCATTCCTGGCACGGTGTATTGTTTTAACCTGTGATTTGCGCCTTGGCTTCATGTCATTTTGAGAACCGAAGTCACCGCGTTGCAAAAAGGTTATTTTCGATTTATCCGGGGAAAATTGTTTTTTAAGAAAATTGGCCAAACGATCGGGGTCGGCTTCATCGTTGCAGGTGAAAATGTCGATAGCTGCAAAATCGAGTTCTGGGTAGACATGCAAATTTATGTGTCCTCGCTTGCAAGGAATACTGAAGGAATATTCACCATTATCATCAAGATTATAGCAGATGGAATATGCACCAATTTTATAATCTTCTACTGCTTTCTGTAAAATTGCCTCGACTTTTTTACAATCGGAGACTATTTCATCTTTGCAGCTGTACATATCTATAACGATTTGCGTGCCTTTAAATTTCACGGGAAAACTCCTTCCAAATGTATAATATATCTAAGTTTCGCTCTATTATAGCGTATTGGCCGTGGAATGTCAAAATGAGGCCTTTGAAGTATGCTATAATAAAGAACATAAGTTCGGCAACGGTGGTGATAATTATGGATGAGTTGGAAGCGACAATAGAGAATATAGTTTTCCAAGCAAACGATGGTAAATTTTCTGTTTTCAGGGTTCGCAGTGGGCGCATGGAAAAGGTATCGGTAGTTTATAAGGGATTACCACCCTTTTTAGGAGAACAGGTCAAATTAATCGGGCGCTGGTCGGAGCATCCGAGGTTTGGCAAGCAGTTTCAAGCTTCTGTTTGCCAAACGCTGCAACCGTCATCCGTTGTCGGAATTGAGCGGTTTTTAGGTTCTGGTGCAATACATGGGGTTGGCAAATCAATGGCGGCCAGAATAGTCGAGCAGTTCGGAGCAGATACGCTGAAAGTCTTGGGAGAAGACCCTCACCGCTTAACCGAAGTAGTTGGGATTGGGACAAAGAAGGCAAAGACTATTGCCTCCTCCTATGCAGAACTTTCGGATATGAAAGAATTGATGCTGTTTTTAGAGGAGCATGGTATCAGTTCAAACTATGCACCAAAGATAAAGGCAAAATATGGTGCTACCGCTTTGCGGAGAATAGAAACGAATCCTTATTGCCTGGCGACTGATGTTGTCGGAATTGGTTTTAAGACGGCGGATAGGCTGGCTGTGACGATGGGCTTGCAGGCCGGGCACCCGGATAGGATTAAGGCAGGTATTGAGTTTGCACTGACTCAGGCAGCTTCTGCCGGACATACTTGCTTGCCTGAGGAAAAGTTACTTGCCGAAACAGCTCGTCTTTTGCTGATAGAGTATTCTGAGGTATATGATATTTTCAAGAAACTAATTGCTGAAGATTTGCTGAGGACGGAGGAATTGGGGGGAGTAAGGCTAGTTTATCCTGAGTACCTTTATCGTGCTGAAACAGGAGTCGCCCGCAGGTTGCTTTATCTACGTGATAAAGTAAATAGAATATGGCGTGTAGATTATCAGAAGATAATCGAACAGTGGGAAAAAGAGGCCGGCCTTCAACTAGCGGAGGCGCAAGTTGAAGCCATTAGAGCGTCATTGGAACACGGTGTTTTCATATTGACCGGTGGTCCCGGTACCGGTAAAACAACCGTGGTTAAAGGAATATTGGCAGTTTTAGCAAAAGCTGGCTGTAAGATAATGTTGGCAGCGCCAACAGGGCGTGCCGCACGCCGATTGGCAGAATCTGCCGGTCACCCTGCAGCAACTGTGCACAGAATGTTGGAATATACTCCTAATGGCGACACATACTTTTTTGGACGCAATGAGGACAATCCTCTCGAAGCGGATGCCATTATCATTGACGAGGCTTCGATGCTTGATATCAGCCTTGCTCAGAACTTACTGAAGGCGGTATCCGTTGGCTGTCGCTTAATCCTTGTTGGCGATGTAGATCAGCTGCCCTCAGTTGGTCCCGGAACAGTATTAAAGGACATCATTCGCAGCAAAATGATGCCGGTTGTTCGGTTAAACAGTATTTTTCGTCAGGCGGCCTTAAGCCCGATCGTTATGAACGCGCATAGGATTAACCGGGGCCTGGAACCTAAGTGCGAAAGCGACAGCGATTTTTGTTTTGCTGAATTCGATAATGAAACGGCGGCTGCCGAATATGTGGTTGAGAAATATGAGGAAACTACTCGCAGTGAAGGCTGGGAAGCAGTACAAGTGCTATCACCCATGCATAAAAACCCTTGTGGCGTCGCAAACCTTAACAAATTGCTTCAGGAAAGAATGAACCCCCCGGAGCCGGGTAAGGATGAGATTGCAACCCCAAGCGGTTTGTTGCGCACTGGCGACAAGGTTATGCAGATTCGCAACAATTACGAAAAAGAAGTCTTTAATGGAGATATAGGTAAAATTGTTGGAATCAATGGACGTAATATCAGCGTGCTTTTTCCCGAAAGACCTGAAGGAGAGAGGGTTGATTATGCACCAAGCGAGCTCGATGAGCTGCAGTTGGCTTATGCGATGAGCGTTCACAAGGCGCAGGGCAGTGAGTATCGCACGGTCATAATACCGCTGGTTTCGAGCCATTATATGCTTTTGCAGCGAAACTTGTTTTATACGGGCGTTACGAGAGCAAAGCAGCGGGTAATATTGGTTGGCAGCCGCGCGGCAGTCAATACCGCTGTTGGCAATGATGATATGAGAAAGAGATATTCGCTTTTAGCGGAAAGAATGCAGGAAGAAAGCAATCTTATCTAGCAGTTAAGAGGCGAGTTTAAATGTGGAATTTTTGGCAGATATTTCTCGGCATTTTGTTTCCGCCTGTTTGTGCGGAATGCAGACAAACATTGCAAAATGGTTTATTGTGCGCTAAATGCAGAAGAAAATTGGAAGACGTCAGGATCTTGAAGCCATCTGCTTATGACTGCCCTGACATAGCGGGCATCTGTTTGCTTTTTCGATATGAAGATGGTATAAAGACAGCTTTGCATGAAGTTAAATTCCATCAACGCAAGAATATTATGCAGGCAATGTCGCAGGAAATGATGATAATTGAAGCACCGCACAGCGTTGCAGAGCTCTGGCATTTGCCAAAGGATACCGTTGTTATGCCTGTGCCGACTGATTGCCAACGTGTTAAACAGCGTGGCTATGACGTTCCCAGGAACATTTTTCATGACTGGTCTTTGCACGAAGGGTTCTCTTGGCAGGAAGGACTGGCAAGGATTCGCCCAACCAGCCCACAATATGGCTTGAATAAGTGTGAACGCCGCAAAAATGTAAAAGATTGTTTTGCGGCGGTGCTGGATGTCAAGGAAGAGAATGTCTTGCTGGTAGATGATATCTTTACCACTGGCGCTACTGTTGAAGAAGCAGCGCATATTTTGCACAGGCAGGGAGCAAAGCATGTTTGGGTAATGGCTTTTGCCGGCGGAGCAGATTAAAGAAAAAAAATAACATTCCGTTTCCTTGAGGAAAACGGAATGTTATTTTTTTGCGGAAACTACAGATTTTAAGAAGGCGTTTACTACATCAGGGTCAAAACTTAATCCTGCTCTATCCTGCAACTCTCTGGTAGCGGCAGTGTGTGATTTTTGCCAGTGCTCAGTGCAAGGATTGATTATCCGGTCGTAATGGTTCGCCACAGCAATAATGCGGGCTCCCAGCGGAATGTTGACGCCTTTTAAACGTTTAGGGTAACCGGTGCCATCCCAATTTTCGTGGTGGCAGAGTATTATCTTCATGATATGTGAAAACTCCGGTATGTTTTCCAACATACTCGCACCTGCGAGACAATGGTTTTTGTATGTTGAAAACTCACGGGTGCTCAGATAGGGGTATTTGCTCAAAATTGTATTCGGAACGGACAGATGTCCGATATCGTGCAAAAGAGCCGCTGTCTTGATGCAGGCGACCTCGTCAAAGGGCAGGCCCATCTTGGCTGAAATGCTGACAGAGTAGTTACTTACCTGCTGGCTATGCAAATACAATGTTTTATTTTTCTGTTCAATTATAGATAGGAAAAAATTACAGAGCTCCTTGGTCTTTCCGTCATTGGGAAATTCAAGAAACTGAGGAATTGTAAGCATGTTCATCCGCCCCTAGAGATTAAATCAAATAAAACAACCAAATACAGTATACTACAAAAACATGTAAAAGAACTATCTCAAACAGCAACGTTGAGAAAAAAATAATATTAGGAACAAGTTTAAGTTAAAAAAGAGACTATTTAATCATATAATGTTAACATAATTAATTTGTGCCATAGATATTTCTCTTGCTATTTCGCTAACTTGAAATTATAATAAGCGAAGAAATACAACTCAGGTCTGTGGTTGCAAATCGATGCCAGTTGCAGGCAAAACGATCCACGTAAGCAATCAAAGTATTGTGAGCACGGTGCAGCTTAGAAGTAAGTCCTGCCGCGAAAAGCGAGAGGGGAAGTAGTGGGGAGCGATAAAGCTTAGGAGCGAAACTTCCAGCAGGCGGGTGTGGGGGCGAAGACCAGGTCAGCTGGGTTGTTTTCTCGTTTTTGTCAGCATTTGAACAATGCCTAGCAAATGATATACATGTATACATTTGTCAGGTATTGTTTTTTTTTTCGTATGTTTTATAATAATAGAGGTTTTAAGAATAAATATTAATTAAGGGGGAATTTTTTGTGAAAAAATCATTCCAGATTGTTTGCTTGTTCATGTTTGTCTTTGCCTTAATCGTTACCGGCTGCGGCGGCAACAAGGCGAAAAAGGAGTTAATTGTTGGTACTGAACCGGCCTTTGCCCCATTTGAGTTTCAAAAAGAAAATTCAAAAGAATTTATCGGCTTTGATATGGACCTTATTCAAGCAATAGCGAAACAAATGGGTTACGAAAAATGCACTATTCAGGGTATGGGCTTTGACGCTTTGATTCCTGCTCTTGATGCTAAAAATATCGATGTAGCGATTGCCGGCATGACTATTACAGATGATCGTGCCAAAAAAGTCAATTTCTCCAAACCATACTATAAGTCTGGTCTTGCGATAGTGGTAAACAAAGACAATAACACGATAAAAGATATTGCAGATTTGAAGGGCAAGAGAATTGCCGTACAAATTGGTACGACCGGTGCTATGGAAGCAGAAAAAATTGAAGGTGCCAAGATTACTTCCTTTAATACCAATGGCGAAGCTTGTCTCGAATTAAAAAACAAGGCCGTTGATGCTGTAATCGGTGATTTGCCGGTAGAAGCATATTTCTTGCAGCAGGGTGGTAAAGACTTTGCCAAGATCGTAGGCAAAACTCTTTCCTCTGAAGATTACGGCATAGCTGTAGCCAAGAGCAACACTGCTTTGGCAAAAGATGTGGATAAGGCGCTTGACACTTTGAAGCAAAATGGTGAATACGGTAAATTATACAAAAAATGGTTTGGCGAGCTGCCTAAAAAATAGTTGGAGCTTATAAAATTAATGCCAAAGTGCTAAAAATATTGCACTTCTCCTTCTTTTGGTTGTATAATTAGCGAAGATGAAAACGCTAGGGGGAAGGTAAATGAAAAAAAGCTTTTTGGCAGCAATTACTCTTATTCTTGCTCTAGGTCTACTGATGACCGGGTGCGGCGGCGAGAAGAAAACCGAACAGAAAGTTTTACGTGTTGGCACAGAACCAACTTTTGCACCTTTTGAATTCCAAAAGGAAGGCAGCAAGGAATATACCGGCTTTGATATGGATCTCGCGCGTGCTATTGGCAAACAGATGGGCATGAAGGTGGAAATTGTAAGCATGGGTTTTGACGGCTTGATTCCGGCTCTCAACGCAGGCAATATTGATGCCGTTGCAGCTGGTATGACTATTACGCCTGAACGTGCAAAAAGCATTAAATTCAGTGAGCCTTATTACAAGTCAGGCTTAAGCATCATGGTTCGCAAGGATAACAATAACATCACCAGCATGGAAGGTCTGAAAGGCAAAAAAATAGCCGTACAGATTGGTACAACAGGTGCTATGGAAGCCCATAAGATTGCCGATGCTAAAGTAGTGGAGTTTAACACCAATACGGAAGCGGCTCTGGAATTAAAAAATGGCGGCGTCGATGCTGTTGTCAACGATTTGCCCGTGGTTGCCTATTTCTTGCAGCAAGGTGGCGGCAAGGACTTCGCGAAGATGGTTGGCAAGGTCGTAACTGCTGAGGAATATGCCATTGCTGTTAAAAAGGATAATGATAAATTGGCTGGCGAAATTAATAAAGCTCTGGCCGAATTGAAAAAGAACGGCGAATACGACAAAATCTACAAAACTTGGTTTGGTGAACAAGTAAAATAATCAAGTTATTTTCAAAACCGGAGTACATCGTAGCGTTTGGCCAGGATGTGCTCCGATTTTATTTAGTGACTTTTCTCGCCTTTACACTTAATATATTTGTTGAAAGTTGGTGTTCGCGTGAATTTGAATTTTGAAATAATACAGAATGCAATTCCCCTTCTCTTGCAGGGAGCAGGGATTACTATACAGATTACGGCTTTAAGCGTAGGTTTCGGGCTGTTGATAGGCATGTTGGTTGGTGTTGCCAGACTGGCTTCAATTAAAGTCGTTAAATATCTCGCCAACATTTATGTCGACTTTATCCGCGGCACACCTTTGCTAGTGCAGATTTTCCTTGTCTACTTTGCTTTGCCTCTGATAACAGGTTCCCGTATTGATCCCTTCGTGGCAGCTATTGCTGCCTGCTCCATTAATAGTGGAGCATACATCGCGGAAATTTTCCGCGGCGGCATTCAATCCATCGATCAAGGACAGACAGAAGCCGGACGTTCCCTTGGTCTCAACTGGTATCAGACCATGCGCTATATTATCATGCCGCAGGCTTTTAAAAGGATCATCCCGCCTCTTGGCAATGAGTTCATTGCTATGCTCAAGGATTCCTCGCTGGTATCGGTTATTGGGTTTGAAGAGTTGACAAGAAGAGGACAATTAATTATCGCCCGTACTTATGCGTCTTTTGAAATTTGGTTGGCCGTTGCCTTTATTTATTTAATTATGACCTTCACGATTTCGCGCTTCGTAGCATATTTGGAGCGGAGGTACCAGACGAAATGATTAAAATTAGAAATTTACAAAAAAGTTTCGGTAGTTTAGAGGTTTTGCGGGGCATCGACCTGGAGATTGCCGAACGCGAGGTAGTAGTAATAATTGGGCCATCCGGTTCCGGCAAAAGTACGCTTTTGCGCTGCATAAACTACCTGGAAGAACCGACAGCCGGAACTATAACCGTTGACGGTATCGAATTAAGCGGAGAGGCTAACATTAATGTCATCCGCCGCGAAGTAGGCATGGTTTTTCAGCGGTTTAATTTATTTCCGCACATGACCGTTATGGAGAACCTTTTGCTGGCACCAATGAAAGTGCGCGGTCTTAGCAAAGCAGAAGCAGAAAAGAATGCCATGAATCTTTTGATCAAGGTGGGTATGGAAAGCAAAGCCAATGCCTATCCGGAACAGCTTTCAGGCGGCCAGCAGCAACGTGTCGCGATTGCCCGCGCCTTGGCGATGAAACCGAAAGCTTTGCTTTTCGACGAGCCAACTTCGGCCTTGGATCCGGAAATGATCAAAGAGGTTCTGGACGTTATGAAAGACTTGGCCAAAGAGGGTATGACGATGGTAGTTGTTACTCATGAAATGGGCTTTGCCCGCGAGGTAGGCGACAGAGTCATCTTTATTGATGGCGGCAAGATTGTCGAAGAAGGTGCCCCCGAAGCTATTTTTTCCTATGCCAAGGAAGAAAGAACCAAGAGCTTTTTATCCAAAATTTTGTAAATTAATGCATTGTTTCAATTGTTGCAATTTGAAGCCTCTTGCGCCTGATTTCACTGGAAATATGCGTTTCCTTCGGTTTCGAGCAGGAAAAACCGAACTCACGGAGAATCTATAAAACAAGAAATAAACAAAGGCTATTGAAGCTTTGTTTTGTATAGAAGGAGGTTTTGACTATGACTGTAAACATCCGTGGTAAGAACATTGATGTAACACCGCCGTTGAAAGACTATGTGGAGAAGAAAGTATCAAAGGTTACAAAGCAATTTAGAACGATTGGCGATATTTCTGCACTTATGAGAGTGGAGAAGGGTGATAGCGTAAAAGGCGAGCGTGTTGGTGATTGTGTTGTCGAAATTTCTTTCCCGGCCGGCGGAGTTATCTTCCGGGCACAGGAAACTACTAAAGACATGTATTCTTCTATCGACTTGGTGATTGAAAAAATTGAACGTCAGATTCACAAATATAAGACTAAATTGATGAGAGGCAGATACAACAACTTCCGTGAGGAAACACCCGCTGTAAACGCAGTTCCCGCAGAAGAGCCTGAATTCAAAGTTGTCAGGAGCAAACGCTTCATAATGCGCCCTATGGGAGTCGAAGAAGCTATTATGCAAATGAACCTTTTGAACCACGATTTCTTCGTTTTCTTCGATGATGAACTGGAGGCAGTCAACGTAGTTTATCGCCGCAAAGACGGTGATTACGGTTTGCTGTCACCTGAATTAAAATAATTTCATAAAAATGTTACAAAAACCTAGGATGTAAATCCTAGGTTTTTTGACTTTTAGCGCCTGTTCTGCTAAAATTTACTATTGAGCGTAGGCGGATTTAGTGCAAAAAATGAGGAGTGATTGTGTTGCTCGAAGGCTTAATGAAAAAGATTTTCGGTGACCCGAATGAGAAAGAATTAAAGAAAATACAAGTATATGTTGATGCAGTAAATGCTTTAGAAAAAGATATAGAGATCATGAGCGATTCCAGTTTGTCGGCAAAGACAACTGAATTCAAGGAAAGGCTTGCCAAGGGAGAAACATTGGAAGACATCCTGCCGGAAGCTTTTGCAGTTGTTCGTGAAGCCTCCAAACGTGTTTTGGGTCTTCGCCATTTCGATGTGCAATTGGCTGGTGGTTGTGTCTTGCATCGAGGTAAGATTGCAGAAATGCGTACCGGTGAAGGTAAGACTTTGGTTGCGACGCTTCCTGCTTATTTGAACGCTTTGTCCGGCAAAGGTGTTCACGTTGTTACCGTCAACGAGTATCTGGCACGCCGTGACAGTGAAGAGATGGGCAGAGTCTATAGATTTTTGGGACTTTCTGTCGGTTTGATTATTCACGGTCTTGATTTCCCGGAAAGAAAAGCTGCATACGCGGCTGATATTACTTATGGAACGAATAATGAATTTGGCTTTGATTATTTGCGTGATAACATGGTTGTTGCGATGGACCAAATGGTTCAGCGACCGCTGAATTTTGCCATTGTCGATGAGGTCGACAGCATTCTCATTGACGAAGCGCGTACGCCGCTTATTATATCGGGACCTGGTGAGAAATCAACTGATTTGTATAAGATTTTAGCTCGTGTTGTTGCTCAAATGGTCGAGGGTGAAGATTATACAGTTGACGAAAAAATGAAAACAGCTGCTCCGACTGAAGTTGGTATTGCCAAAGCTGAAAAGATGCTGGGCGTTTCCAACATGTACGCCGGTGAAGCCAGCATTGATTTTTCCCATCAATTGATGCAGGCTTTAAAGGCTAAGGCCATTATGCATAGGGATAGGGACTATGTTGTCAAAGACGGAGAAGTAATAATTGTTGATGAGTTTACAGGTAGACTAATGTTTGGACGACGCTTCTCGGAAGGTTTGCACCAGGCTATTGAAGCTAAGGAAGGCGTTAAAGTTGAACGCGAAAGCCAGACATTGGCAACCATAACTTTCCAGAATTATTTCCGTATGTATGAAACGCTTTCCGGCATGACCGGTACTGCGAAGACAGAGGAACAGGAATTCCAAAAAATTTACGGCCTGGATGTTATAGTTATTCCTACTAATAAACCGAACCAACGTATTGATTATCCTGATGTCATTTACAAAACAAAGAGAGCAAAATATAAAGCGGCAGCTGCAGAAATAGTCGAATGTCATAAAACCGGCAGGCCGGTTCTTGTTGGCACGACTTCGATCGCACAGTCCGAAGAATTGTCAGGCATACTAAAACACAGCGGTATTCCACACAATGTTCTTAATGCAAAATTCCATGAAAAGGAAGCAGAGATTATTGCTGATGCAGGTCAATTCGGAGCAGTTACCATTGCCACGAATATGGCCGGGCGTGGTACAGATATTGTTCTCGGCGAAGGTGTTGCAGCCTTGGGAGGTCTCCATATTATTGGTACTGAACGTCATGAAAGCCGACGTATTGACAACCAGCTGCGGGGACGTTGCGCTCGTCAGGGCGACCCGGGTTCCACGCGCTTCTATCTTTCATTGGAAGACGATCTCATGCGTTTATTTGGCTCTGACAATATTTCTGGTATCATGGATAAGCTTGGCATGGAAGAGGATGAGCCGATTGAACACACTTTGGTTACCAAATCTATAGAGTCTGCCCAGAAAAAGGTTGAGTCACGCAATTTTGACATGCGTAAGCATGTTTTGGAATATGATGACGTAATGAATCAGCAACGTGAGGTTATCTATTCACAACGCCGCAAGATTCTTGTTGAAGACAATTTGCGCGATAACATCATGGATATGATTACACGGGTTGTAGACAGAACTATGGTGATGTATGCCCCGCCGGAAGTATATTCCGAAGAATGGGATTTACCTGCATTAATCGCTTATGCGGAAGAATTCTATGCACCGCCTAATACTTTGACTGTTGAATATCTGCAAAACCTTAGCCGCGAAGAATTGGCCGAGTATTTGCAAAAACTTGCAATGGATTATTATGAACAAAGAGAAGAATCGGTGTCGCTTGCTATTATGCGGGAATTGGAAAATATCGTTATGCTGAAAGTAGTCGACAGCCATTGGATGGAACATTTAGACGCCATGGATATGTTGCGTGAAGGCGTAGGCCTCCGTGCTTACGGACAAAGAGATCCATTGGTTGAATACAAGCTTGAGGCTTATGATATGTTCCAAGCAATGATTGACGCGATACAGGATGATGTCGTTCGCTATATGTATAGAGTTAATGTGGTTACCCAGCCTAAGGTTGAAGACCATCTTCAAAATGCCAGAGTGAATAACCCTAGCGGTGATAGTGAGGCAGACGCCAAAAAACCTATCGTCAAGGGAGAAACAATCGGGCGCAATGATCCCTGCCCTTGTGGCAGTGGCAAGAAGTACAAGAATTGCTGTGGAAGTGAAAAATAACTTATTAAGCAAAGTCGGGACTAGTTATGGTTTCGACTTCGCTTGGGTTATTTGTCGTATTTTTTATTTGGAAGGAAGTGAGACGTTTGCTTATAGAAGAATATAGACCTGAAATAAATAACTTGAAGCAGAAGTTAGACGAAATGAGGGGATCTCTTTGACGTCGTTCGCAAAGAGGACCGCATAGCCGAACTAGAACATAAGATGGGGGAACCCAGTTTTTGGGATAACCCCGAAGAAGCGCAGAAGGTCGCGCAGATTGTTACACAGTTAAGAGACGAAATAGGAACATACCGTTCTTTGGAAAATAGAGTGGAAGACCTGGAAGTTATGTGGGAGCTCGCGATGGAAGAAGAAGATGCCGGATTGGTTGGAGAGATTGAACAATCCTTGGCTTCTGTTCGTGTTGATGTTGAACACCTGGAGCTTGGTATGCTTCTGTCGGGAGAATATGATGCGAATAATGCCATTTTGACCTTGCACGCAGGCGCCGGCGGAACTGAAGCGCAAGACTGGACTTCAATGCTGCTTAGGATGTTTGGGCGCTTTGCTGAGCGCTCGGGTTATAGCGTTGATGTGCTTGACTATCAGCCTGGTGATGAAGCCGGAGTCAAAAGTGTGACACTCGGTATTAATGGACATAATGCTTATGGCTATTTGAAATCTGAAAAAGGTGTCCACCGGTTGGTGCGCATTTCACCGTTTGACTCCAATGCGCGTCGGCATACTTCTTTTGCGGCAGTCGATGTTATGCCGGAAATTGATGACAATGTAGAAATCAGCATTAATCCGGCTGACTTAAAAGTAGATACCTATAGAGCCAGCGGTGCCGGCGGACAACATATCAATAAAACCGATTCGGCTGTGCGCATGACGCATCTTCCGACCGGAATCATTGTCCAGTGTCAGAATCAACGGTCCCAGATACAAAATAGGGAGCGTTGTATGCAGTTATTGCGGGCAAAACTATTCGAATATGAAAAACAAAAGCAAGAAGCGCTCAAGTCAGATATTGCCGGCGACTATCAGGCAATTGAATGGGGCAGCCAAATACGATCTTATGTTTTTCACCCGTACAATATGGTCAAAGACCACCGCACAGGTGCTGAAACCGGCAATGTACAGGCTGTTATGGACGGAGATCTTGAAATGTTTGTTGAAGCATACTTGCGTAGTTTGCAGAAGATAAAATAATGATGCAATAGAATTTGGATAGGTGGAGATTTCGTTGAGAATAAGCCGTTATAATTCGGTGTTAATCATTATCATGGCTATCGGGCTCATTTTTTCCATGTTTTTGAATTTTCAGCGGCATTCTGTTGAGAAAGCGAATAGAACTGTTGAAATAGCTATGGAGTATGAGAGCATTGCCAGAATGGCGCACGGCGAAGGCGTACCCGAGGAAAAAGTGCTGAAAATGTTTAAAGACCGAGGTGTCACTAGTCTTGTCCTTTTTGATACTACCTTGCAGAAGCTTGGGGAGAAAGGAAAGGTAACGGTAGTCACTGGGTCTGAGCTTTTGCACGCCTATCGCACAAATCAAATACAAAGCGGTATCTGGCTGGAACTCCTTGCTGGTGGCAATATTACAACAAATGCCGCATATATTACAGAAGGCACATCGCCTCTGGCCATGCAGGATGTTGAGGAAGACCTTTCTTTGCGTTTTGGCAAAGAACTTGTCCGAGTAATTTCTACCGAACCGAAGATTATTGAGCTCAAGGGTGATACCAAACTCGTTCAGGGGGAAGTTTATGGCGAGCAAAAGGGCATTCTGCAGATGGATCTCGGCTTATCTTCAGAAGAATTGCATCTGGCAAAGAAACTTGGATTTATGGTAGTCGCCAGACCGGTTAATTACGGTCATGGTTACAATATGTCGGCGGCATCGGAACGGGAGCAGATAGACGGATTTTTTAGTCGTATCGACAAATCCGGTGCTTTAATATCTGCTTTTGCCGGCAGCGGCACGACTATCCTTGGTAGCAAGGAAAATCTTGACTATGTTGCTGATAACTTAACTAAGCGCGATATTACGCTGGCAATGGTGGAAAATGTTGTTCAGCTGCAATTTGCTCCTTTGGAAGGTCTCGTGCCTATGGCAGAATTAATGGACTATCGTGGAGCCCGTACTTACGTTATTGATAAAGCTGAACAAAAAAAGTTAAAGGTTCAGGAGGCTATGCGCCGCTGGGCATTGACAGACGAGGAACGTAATATCAGACTGAACTATGTCAAAACGTTCTTGACACCGCAAGATGATAAAACCTTGCTGCAAACAAACCTGGATTATGTCGAAGGCATTACCGAAAGTGTCAAAGAGCGGGGCTTCAGCATAGGCAAAGCTGGTGTTTTTGACAATTATATGCCTAACCGTTTATTTTTTGTGCCGATTATTTTCGGAATAATATCTGCCGGTATGCTTTATCTTAACCAGCTTGTTGAAATCAGGAAAAAACACCAGTATCTTTTAATACTGGCTGCAGGAATAATATTTAGTGCTGCGGTTTTGTTAGCGAAAGGCCTTCTGGTAAGACAAATACTTGCTTTGATGGCTGCGACTGTAATACCGGTACTTTCGCTTAACTATATTCTTAGCCTTTGGGACAATTACCATGGCGGCGGCAAAGGTCTGAGAGCCGTTATCTTCGCTGCTACATGGCAGCTAGCATTAGCAGTGGGACTATCTTTGGTTGGTGCTTCCTTCGTAGGGGCAATTCTTGGCGATGTTCGTTTTTTGATGGAGATAGATATATACAAGGGTGTTAAGCTTACGTTCATTTTACCGATCTTGCTTATGCTTGTTCTCTGCGTCCGACGCTATTCTTTGTTCGATGGTGACGATGACAGGAAAAATATAATTGCCCGCTTAGAAAGCGTTTTGGAACGCCCAATTACCTTAAAAATAGTTTTTGGCCTTTCTGTGTTAGCTTTTATTGCCTGGGTATTTATCGGCCGTTCCGGTCATACTGCCGGTGTGCCGGTTCCTGATATTGAGGTCAAATTAAGGCTTTTTCTGGAAGAAGTGATGCTGGCTCGTCCGCGTGAAAAAGAATTTTTAGTAGGACATCCGGCGTTTTATCTGGCTGCTTTTGCGGTCTACAATAAATTTCCTCGATTGCTTTCGGTGGCTTTTATTTTGGCTGCCATAATCGGACAGGGTTCCTTGGTACAAACATTTGCGCATATGAGAACCCCGATAATCATGTCCTACATTCGGGCCCTTGACGGCTTACTGTTGGGAGCTGCGATGGGTGTCTGTCTTCTTACTGCTTTCGCGTTGTTCTATCCGTATTTGCAAGCTTTACAAAGGAGATACTTGAAGCATGAGTAAAATCTTGATTTCCGGTTACTATGGCTTTTCGAATGCCGGCGATGAAGCAATGCTGACGGCCATTATCGAAGCTCTGCGTGCTGAAAGACGAGACGTGGAAATCACTGTTTTGTCCGGCAAACCGGGAGTCACTGCTGAAAAACACGGAGTGCGTTCGATTCATAGATTTAGTGGCTGGGCAATATTCAAAACCATGCTAGGCACTGATTTACTCTTGTCTGGCGGCGGCAGCCTCTTGCAGGATGTCACGAGCAAGAGGAGCCTTTTGTATTACCTGAGTATTATTACGCTAGCTAAGTTGCTTGGCAGCAAAGTTATGCTTTACGCCCAGGGAATCGGACCAATACGTTCGTCATTTGCCCGTAGACTGACAAAATACGTCTGTAGGAAAGCAGATCTGATTACAGTGCGTGACGATGGCTCTTACGAGGAGCTTAAGGAAATGGGTCTGCCAGGAGACAGGATTACGGTCACGGCTGATGCAGTATTTTCCTTAAGTGCCGAAAGAAAAGATCTCGGCAGGCAAATTTTGCTGGATAACGGCCTTAGTGGTGAAAAACCAATGATAGGCATAGCCTTAAGACATTGGCCTGGCGAAAAAAGATTTACCAAAGTCTTTGCAGAAGCTGCAACAAAGCTGCGCAAACAGTACAATGCCCGCATAGTCTTTGTGCCTTTGCAGTTTCCGGCTGATACTGAAATAGCGGAAGCCACCGCCCTTCTTATGGAGAAGCACGATGATATCATTATTTTAAGAGAGGGTTATACCACGGAAGAATATGTTTCAATTATCGCTAACCTTGATTTTTTAATAGGCATGAGACTACACGCGCTTGTTTTTGCTGCGTTAGCGGGTGTGCCATTTTTAGCAGTTTCTTATGACCCTAAGGTTGATCGCTTTGTGAAAGGTATGGAGGGCGTTGCCGCAGGCAGCATAGAGAGTATAACTGCCGAGGATATCATCAAAGAGAGTTCCAGACTCTGGCAGCAAGTTCCTCAAAGACAGAATGAAAAAATAAAGGCATTACAGATAGAAGCACGGCGAAATTCCGCACGTGCAATTGGGTTACTTGGCAAATCAAAGAAATGAAGGAGGCTGCACCTTGCTTTTAATGACAGGAGTTAGCAAAACTTATCGTAATGGTTCAGTTGCGTTGCGAAACATCGACCTACATATAAAACCAGGGGAATTTGTATTCGTTGTTGGTCCTAGCGGCGCAGGTAAGTCTACCTTTATCAAGATGTTGTTTAAAGAAGTTTTGCCTACTACCGGCAAAATTTATGTTGACGGTGTGGATGTTTTGGCTTTGAATGATAAGGAAGTTCCTTTTTTGCGTCGTCAGCTGGGGATTATTTTCCAAGATTACAGGTTGCTGCCGGATCGCACTGTCTACGACAATGTGGCTTTTGCGATGCAGGTTATTGAGGCACCGGCTATAAAAACGCGTCGTCGCGTCATGACTGTTTTAGAGCTGGTAGGGTTAAAAAACAGAGCCAATGCTTATCCCGGAGAACTGTCAGGTGGCGAGCAGCAGCGAATAGCTATTGCCCGGGCAATCGTAAACGATCCTATTCTTGTCATTGCCGACGAGCCTACGGGTAACCTTGATCCAGATACAAGCAGAGATATCATGCGTATTTTCAAAGGAATTAATGAAAGCGGCACAACTATCGTCATGGCTACCCATGACAGAGAAATAGTTGATGCCATGGGCAAACGCGTAATTGCTATCGAAAATGGTGTAATCGTCCGTGACGATGCTAAGGGAGTTTACGGTTATGAGTCTGAGTACTAAGGAATATTTTGTAAGGGAAACCTTTAAGTCCATAAGAAGGAATCAGTTTATGAGCCTTGCTTCTGTTTCGACAGTTGCACTATCTCTCTTGGTTCTTGGTATTTTCATGGTTATGGTATTTAATACTAATCATATTGCGAAATTTCTGGAAACACAGGTCCAGATTTCTGTGTATATGTCCGATTCAGCCAGCAAGGAAACGCTGACGGCAACCGACAAAACATTAAAAGCGTTGCCAGGTGTTACCAGCGTGAAGGCAATAACAAAGGACGAAGCACTGGAAAGGTTTAAGGAAAGGCTTGGCGGCCAAACCAATTTGCTGGATTTTATCGGCGAAGAAAATCCATTTCCTTATTCTTTCGAAGTTCATGTCGATAAACCGGAGCGGATTAGCGAACTGGCACCAAAGATTGACGAGCTCGAGGGAGTAGAAACGGCTAAATTTGGTCAGGATGTTGTTGAAAACATCTTTAAATTAACAAAAATCATGCGAATAGGCGGAATTTTGCTTGTTCTATTGTTGGCTATGGCCACTCTTTTTATTATCGTTAACACCATACGTATTACCGTTTTTGCCCGTAGAAGGGAAGTAACGATAATGAAATATGTTGGTGCAACTGATTGGTTTATCCGCTGGCCGTTTTTGCTGGAGGGTATGTTCCTTGGGTTTTCGGGGGCACTTGTGGCCGCGTTTGTAATTACTCAGGCCTATGGCGCGATTTTAAGCAGCGTGCATGCAACTTTGGCCTTTTTTCCATTGTTACCGGCCTGGCCGTTGCTTTTGTACATCAATATTACGCTGATCGTTATAGGAACTGCCATCGGCGCTGCAGGCAGCAGCATTTCTTTGCGTAAATTCTTAAAGGTTTAGTGTCGGAGGAGCCTATGACAAAGAAAGAGATAATGGCTGCATTGATGGCTGTAACGATTTTTCTCAACCTGATTTCGCCGGTTGGTGCGGCCTCAATTCAAGACAAACAAGCTGAGCTGGAGAGTATCCAACAGCAGCTTTATAATAAGGACATGGAGCGCGAGAAGGCCAAGCAGGTCGTTGCTTCCGCCACGGATAGGCTGATTGAAGCGCAGTCGCAGTTAAGCGTGGCACAAAACGAGCTGGCGACCGTAGAAGAAGAACGCGAGGACTTGGAGCAACAGATTGATAGCAATACGGTAGCTATCGACAAAAAGAAAGAACAAGTTAAGCAGCGGGTAAACGTTTATCGCGGCCGACTGCGCGATATTTATATCAACGGACAGATCAATTATCTCGACGTTCTTTTAGGCGCAAAAGATTTTTCCGATTTTTCCTCGCGCATGTATCTGCTCAAACGCGTTATTGCCAGCGATATTTCTCTTCTTGAAGATTTAAAAAAGAAAAGAGCAGAACTCGAGGCTAACCAGGAGATTTTGGAGAGCAACATGGCCAAAATCAAGGTGGTGCATAGTGAAGTATCCTCGAAACAACAAGTAGTTGCTCAAAAAACCTCAGAGCGCGAAGCAGCATATAATGATGCTTTAGCTGAACAGGAACGTTTGGACGAGGAGTATAATGAATTAATGGCAACTTCCGAAAGGATAGCCAATATGATTCGCAACTTGGAAAGCGGAGGGACGATCTCGTCTTCAAGTATAGTTTCCAGTGGTTATGCGTGGCCTATTGCAGGTGAAATTACATCTCCTTTCGGTTGGCGGGTGCATCCAGTCTTTGGAACTGAAAAATTCCACACAGGAATTGATATCGCGGCTGATTATGGTGACCCGATCGTGGCCGCGAATTCCGGTACGGTAATATATGCTGACTGGATGGGTGGCTATGGTAATGCCGTAATGATTGACCATGGCGGCGGCATAGTTACCTTATATGGACATAATTCGAGCCTTGCTGTTTATGACGGACAGCAGGTGGCTAAGGGGCAGATTATTGCTTATGCCGGCAGTACTGGTTATTCAACAGGACCACACTGCCATTTTGAAGTACGTATTCACGGTGAGGTAACTGATCCACTTGATTACTTGCCGTAAAATTGGGGGCGCCAAGGCATGTTAAAAAAAAGATTCAGCATAATCACGGTTTTGATTGCATGTATTTGCTCTTGCTGCCTGGTTGTCGGGGGAATGATTTACGGCTTGCATCTTGCTTCCGGCAATTTGCCTGAGGCCATAAAATTCTTCAGAGCGCTTTCTATCGTTCGCAATAACTTCATCGAACCTGTTGACCATGCGAAATTGTACGAGGGAGCTATTAAAGGTATGGTGAACGCCTTAGGCGACCCATATTCAGTGTATCTTGATGAGGAAAATTACAAATCGCTGGTAACAAATACTGAGGGACATTTTGGAGGAATCGGCGTTGTTTTAGGCATGAAGGATGACAATTTTGTCGTAATAGCACCATTAAAGGGGACTCCGGGTGAACGTGCCGGAATCAAAAGCGGTGACAAAATTCTGGCTATTGACGGCAACAAAACCGCAGGTCAGACGCTGGAAGAAGTTGTTGCCCAAATTCGTGGAGTTTCAGGTACTGTGGTGGAAATAGATTTGAAAACCGCGACAGGAGAGCTACGAACAGTTCGTGTCATTCGTTCCGATATCAAACTGGAAACGGTGGCCGGTGAAATGAAAGACAAGGGCATCGGTTATATCAGAATAGGAATGTTCAATGAAAACACTGCTGCTGATTTCATAAAAAAGTATCATGACCTTGAAGGCCAGGGTATGAAGGCATTGGTGCTTGATTTGCGGGATAATCCCGGCGGACTTCTTGGCGAAAGCGTCAAGGTGGCGGAGTTGATGGTTCCTAAAGGACCTATTGTCTCCGTGACAGAGAGAAGCGGCAAAAGTATTACGGAGTATTCCAATTTGGATAAAACGAAGTATCCTATTGCTGTCCTTGTTAATCAGGGCTCTGCCAGTGCAGCTGAGATTGTTGCGGGAGCAATACAAGATACAAAAGTTGGGAAACTTTTTGGAACGAAAACTTTTGGCAAGGGTTCGGTACAGACGGTACAAAATCTTGACGAACGTACAGGTCTAAAGTTAACCGTAGCACATTACTATACGCCGAGCGGCCGTTCGATAAACGGTATCGGCATAGAGCCGGATGTAATAATTGAAGCAGCAGGCGCAACAGTGGATAATCAGATTGCTGCAGCTATTGATTATTTAGAAAAGGAACTTGCAAAAAAATAAAAGTAAGGGCGTTCGCAATTTTGATTGGCTCTTTTTTAAGCAGACAAGTGAAAGTTTAAAACTTGTTACTTAGAAGGGAACAGACCAATTTTGCGGACGCCCTTTGTGCTTTTCCTGATTCTATGAAATAGCAGCAAAAAATGCTATAATTAATCTCAATTGAGAAACTTTATTATTACGGAGAGAAATATGGAATTTGATATTAAGGCACCATTTGAGCCTGCGGGTGATCAGCCGCAGGCCATAACAAAACTAGTTAATGGCATTGAATCCGGGGCAAGAACACAAGTCCTGATTGGTGCCACAGGTACGGGCAAAACTTATACAATAGCACAGGTTATCAATAAGGTTAGAAAACCAACGCTTGTTATAGCCCACAATAAAACACTGGCAGCTCAATTGGCAAGTGAGTTGAAAGCGTTTTTTCCGGATAACGCGGTTGAATATTTTGTCTCTTATTATGATTATTACCAGCCCGAGGCCTATATTCCGCAGACAGATACATATATAGAAAAAGATTCTTCCATTAACGATGAGATAGATAAGCTCAGACATTCGGCTACCAGCGCACTATTCGAGAGACGTGACGTAATTATAGTGGCCAGTGTTTCCTGTATCTATGGCTTGGGCGCTCCGCAGGATTATTACGACATGGTGCTTTCCTTGCGTATAGGTCAAAATATTGACCGACAGGTTATTCTGAAAAAGCTTGTGGAAATACAATATAGCCGTAATGACATAGATTTTCAACGCGGTAGTTTCCGTGTGCGAGGAGACGTCATTGAAGTTATTCCTGCCGGTTACAACGAAAAGGCTATTCGTATCGAGATGTTTGATGATGAAATTGAGGCCTTGATGGAAGTGGATATCCTGACAGGGGAAGTTTTAGGAAGAAGGACGCATGTCGCTATTTTTCCAGCTTCTCACTATGTTACTTCCCGAGAAAATCTTATGCGGGCAATGGAGGATATCAAAGATGAGCTGTCGGAAAGGCTCGCTGAACTTCGGGCGCAGAATAAACTCCTTGAGGCGCAGAGGCTGGAACAAAGAACGAATTACGACCTGGAAATGATGAATGAGATGGGTTATTGCTCTGGCATTGAGAACTACTCCAGACATCTGTCTCAGCGGAAAGCCGGGGAAGCTCCTTTTACGCTTGTTAGCTACTTTCCCAAAGATTTTCTTTTGGTAATTGATGAATCACATGTAACTTTGCCGCAGATCAGGGCGATGTATGCAGGGGATCGCTCGCG
Organism: Negativicutes bacterium; assembly: GCA_009930275.1. The sequence goes on along the minus strand of RZYP01000005.1, from coordinate 18,550 downwards.
CAAATCTGTTCTGGTTGAGCATGGTTTTCGTTTGCCTTCAGCCTTCGATAACAGGCCTTTAACCTTTGACGAATTTCAGCTGCAGAGAAATCAGGCTATTTATGTTTCAGCAACACCGGGAAAATATGAGTTAGAAGAAACAGACAATATTGTTGAACAGATTATTAGACCGACAGGGCTGCTCGACCCAAAAGTGGAAGTCAGACCGATAAAGGGACAAATTGACGATCTGCTTGGTGAAATAAACAAGGTGGCAGCTGCTGGTGAAAGAATCCTTGTTACGACATTGACAAAACGTATGTCGGAAGACTTGACGGAGTACTTGCAGAAAGCAGGTGTGCGTGTTCGCTATTTGCATTCGGAAATCGTAACAATAGAAAGGGCACAGATAATTCATGCTCTGCGTGCCGGCGAGTTTGATGTTCTTGTTGGTATTAACCTGCTGCGGGAAGGGCTTGATTTGCCCGAGGTATCGCTGATTACTATTTTGGATGCAGACAAGGAAGGGTTTCTTCGCTCTGATACCGCGATGATTCAAACAATAGGACGCGCTGCCCGTAATGTCAATGGACGCGTAATTATGTACGCGGACCGCATGACTGATTCAATGAAGAGGGCTATTGACGAAACCAACCGCAGGCGCGCCAAGCAGGAGACCCATAACTTAAAATATGGCATAACTCCTCAAACAATCAAAAAAGAAGTGCGTGAACTGATACGATTGACTAAGGTAAGCGAGGAAGACACTAATCTCGCTTATTCACCTAAGGATATCAAGAAGCAATCAGAAAAAGAGCTTAGAGCGCTGTCAAAAGATTTGGAAAAAAGAATGGCAGCTGCTGCTAAAGAACTTGATTTTGAGAAGGCAGCCGAATATCGGGATCGCCTTATTCTTGTCAAGGGAGAGCTAGGCCAGAAATTATCGCCAAAGAACAACAGGAGAAAATAGATGAAAGAGAAGATAATAGTCAAGGGTGCTCGTCAGCACAATTTAAAAAACATTACAGTTGAAATTCCGCGTGATGAACTGGTGGTTATAACAGGGCTTTCCGGGTCCGGGAAATCCTCTTTAGCTTTTGATACGATTTATGCCGAAGGCCAAAGACGTTATGTGGAGTCTCTTTCAGCTTATGCGAGGCAATTTCTTGGGCAGATGGATAAGCCGGATGTTGATTATATTGAGGGACTTTCGCCCGCAATATCAATTGATCAGAAAACAACAAGTCATAATCCGCGTTCGACTGTCGGTACAGTAACAGAGATTTATGATTACTTACGCTTGCTTTTCGCAAGAGCGGGAGTTCCACATTGCCCCAAATGTGGCAAGGTAATTGAAAGGCAAACGGTTGAGCAAATTGTTGATAAAGTTCTGGAACTGCCGGAAGGAACTAAATTCATGGTTCTCGCCCCTTTGGTCAGAGGTCGCAAAGGCGAACATCAGAAGATATTGGACAATATGAGGAAAGCCGGCTATGTTCGTGTGCGCGTCGATGGAGAAGTACGGACGCTTGACGAAGAGATTGTTTTGGACAAAAAGAAGAAGCACGAGATAGCAGTTGTTATCGATCGACTTGCTGTAAGAAAAAACATTACCCAGCGACTTGCTGATTCTATTGAAACGGCTCTTGGCTTGGCGGAAGGGATTGTTGAGATTGGCGTTATTGGCGGGAATACGACTGTTTACAGCGAACACTTTGCCTGTAGCGATTGTGATATAAATCTTCCTGAAATAGAGCCGAGACTTTTTTCATTCAATAATCCTTATGGCGCATGTCCTGTTTGTACGGGCTTGGGCATGAGACTGGAAATAGATCTGGGTCTTGTTATAACCGATGGCAGCAAAACCTTTGCGCAGGGAGTTATAGCGGCTGTCAGCAATAATGTGAATTCTTATTTCATGAAGCAGTTAGCCGCGGTTTTAGAGAAAAACAACTATACTTTGGATGTAAGTTGGAATGAATTACCGAAAAACCTGCAGGAAACGATTCTCTATGGTAGTGAAGGAGAAAAGTTTGCTTTTTTATATGAGAATTTGCAAGGTGAAATAAGACGGCATGAAACGGCGTTTGAAGGCATTGTTCCCTTGCTGCAGAGAAGGCACCGTGAGGCGATGTCCGAAAGTATGAGGCTTGACATCGAAAGCTTTATGACCAGTATACCCTGTACCGAATGTCACGGAAAAAGGCTGAAACCGGAAGCACTGGCCGTACTCATTGGTGACAGAAATATTTGTGAAGTGACTGCTTTGACCGTCAGGGATTGTATAAAATTTTTCGAAGAGCTCGAATTGTCTGAAAGGCAGCAAATTATCGCTAAACAGATTTTGAAGGAAATATTGGCCAGACTGCATTTTCTGAACAATGTCGGCCTTGATTATCTAAGCCTTGACAGGGCATCAGGTAGCTTATCCGGCGGCGAAGCCCAGCGAATTAGGCTTGCAACCCAGATAGGATCGGGTTTGGTTGGTGTTCTCTATATCCTGGACGAACCGAGCATAGGCTTGCACCAGCGTGATAACGGCAAGTTGCTGGAAACATTGAAGCATTTGCGTGACTTAGGCAATACACTTCTTGTGGTTGAACACGACGAAGAAACCATGTATGCGGCAGACCAAATCATTGATATAGGACCGGGAGCCGGCGAAAACGGCGGGTATGTCGTAGCGCAGGGTACAGTGGAAGAAATTAAGAAAAACCCTAAATCCGTTACCGGTCAATATCTGAGCGGCAGAAAATACATACCGGTTCCAAAGGAACGTCGGAAGGGCAATGGCAATTTACTCAAGATTAAGGGTGCTCGGGCCAATAATTTAAAAAATATAGATGTTGATTTTCCCCTGGGCGTTCTTACCGTCGTAACCGGCGTGTCCGGTTCCGGCAAAAGCACTTTGGTTAATGACATTCTTTATAACGCTCTCGCTAGCAAACTGCACGGTGCAAGGCTTCATCCCGCTGAGCATGATGCAATCCTGGGCCTGGAGAATATCGACAAAGTAATCAATATCGATCAGTCACCGATTGGTCGAACGCCAAGGTCTAATCCGGCAACCTATACCGGCGTATTTGACTTTATCCGCGAGCTGTTCAGCAATAGCAACGAGGCGAAAATGCGTGGCTATAAGCCCGGACGCTTCAGCTTCAATGTCAAGGGCGGAAGGTGCGAAGCTTGTCGTGGCGATGGTGTAAATAAGATTGAGATGCATTTTTTGCCTGATGTTTATGTGCCTTGCGAAGTCTGTAAGGGAGCAAGGTACAACCGCGAAACATTAGAAGTTCATTATAAAGGGAAAAATATCGCTCAAGTTTTGGATATGACGGTTTCCGACGCTTGTGAGTTCTTTAAAAATCTTCCACGTATTTACCGTAAGCTGTCTGTTTTGGAGGATGTTGGATTAGGCTATATCAGGTTGGGCCAAGCTGCTACTACCCTTTCGGGGGGAGAAGCACAGCGTGTGAAACTGGCTACTGAACTTTCACGCCGCAGTACCGGTAAGACTTTGTATATTTTGGACGAGCCGACCACGGGCTTGCATACGGCTGACGTCCACAAACTTTTAGAAGTTTTGCAGCGGCTGGTTGAGGCAGGAGATACAGTCGTTGTTATTGAGCATAATCTCGACGTTATCAAGACTGCTGATCATATCATCGACCTCGGACCGGAGGGCGGCGACAAAGGCGGAACATTGGTAGTATCCGGCACGCCTGAAGAAGTGGCAAAAAACAAAAAATCCTATACTGCGGTTTATATTGAGCAGGCTTTAAGCGCTGCCGTCAAACACGAGGGAACAAAATGAATGAGAAAATTGCCAAGTCTCTGGCTGTACTCCCTAATAGACCGGGCGTCTATCTTATGCGCGACGAAAAGGGCAGGATTATCTATGTCGGTAAGGCAGTCGTCTTGAAAAACAGAGTGCGCAGTTATTTCAGGAATTTAGCTGCGCATACGCCGAAGGTAAAAGCATTAGTGGCGAAGGTACATGATATTGAAACAATTGTGACGGATAACGAAATGGAGGCCTTGATTTTAGAATGTAATCTGATCAAGGAGCACCGCCCCCGTTACAATATCAGCCTTAAAGACGACAAGAGTTATCCTTATTTGAAAGTCACGCTGCAGGAAGAGTTTCCTCGTATCTATGTTACAAGAAGGATTATGCGGGATGGCGCGAAGTATTACGGACCCTACGCGGATGCCGGCGCCTTGCATGCTACAGTAAAATTAATCAGAGAAATGTTCCCTTTGAGAAACTGCCGGAAAATGAGTCAGAACAGGCCCTGTCTGCAGTACCACATCAAACAATGTCTTGCCCCCTGTGCCGGGTATGTCAGCCCTGAAGAATACGCGGAAATGATCAAAGCCGTTAGCTTACTGGTGGAGGGTCGTACAAGCGATGTGGTTAAAGATTTGAAGAGAAGAATGAATGCGGCAGCAGAAGGCTACTTTTTTGAAGAAGCTGCAAGACTGCGCGACCAGCTTCAGGCAGTTGGCAGACTTAACGAACAGCAAAAAGCAGTAACCGGTGGCGGCGATCAGGACGCGATAGCAATTGCCAGAGACGCTACAGGCGGATGTATCCAGATTTTTTTTGTGCGTGGCGGGAAACTGGTAGGCAGGGACAACTATTTTGTCAGTGCCGAGAGCGGCGAAACAGAAGAAGAAATATTAACGGCTTTTTTAAAGCAGTATTATCTCGATGCTACCTTTGTTCCTCGTGAAATACTCGTACCGGTTTTGCCGGAAAAAGACGAACAAGAACTTTTAGTTGAGTGGTTATCCAAAAAAGCGCAGCGCAAGGTTGAATTGCTGAAGCCGCAAAAGGGCATGAAACACGAGTTGCTAAAAATGGTTGCTGAAAATGCAGAAAAAAACCTGCTGGAACGTTTGCGCAAAGGGCAGCTTGCACTAAAAAGCGAAGAACAAGCTGCCGAAGACCTTAAGGCAGCTTTAAAGCTTACAAATACGCTGGACCGAATTGACTGCTTTGATATATCGCACACCCAGGGCAGCGAAACGGTTGCTTCTATGGTCGTTTTTCGTAATGGGAGAGCCAGTAAAAAAGACTATCGAAGGTATAAATTGCTTTCAACGGAAGGGAAACCGGATGATTTCAAATCAATGCAGGAAGTTGTTTTTCGCCGCTATCGCGATTTAGAAGATTTGCCGAGCCTCGTAATTATTGATGGTGGCAAGGGCCAACTTAGCTCGGCGCTGGAAGTAATCAGGGGATTGGGCTTGCAGGAACTGCCTGTGATCGGCCTAGCTAAAAGAGAAGAAGAAATCTTTCTTGAGGGCGCTCATGAAAGCCTCCTGTTATCGAAAGACTCTGACGCGTTGAAATTAATTCAACGTATACGCGACGAAGCCCATCGCTTTGCTATTAACTATCATCGCAAGCTGCGCGGCAAACGGAATCTTGTTTCCGTGCTTGACCATATCCCAGGCATAGGCCCGAAAAGAAGGCAGGCGTTATGGAAAAAATTTGGCTCGCTGGCAGCAATTAAGGCAGCGGAACAGGAAGACTTGGCAGCAGTTGAAGGCATGAATAAATCTACTGCACAAAAAATTTATGATTTTTTCCGCATGGATTTAAACGCCAAAAAGGAAACTATTTTGTAATAATAATTAATTGCGAATATATCCGCGCTATGCTATAATATCCACGAAGTTCTTTAAAAGGAGTTGACCTTATGGAGAAATGGACCTGTATTGTTTGTGGCTATGTTTACGATGAAGCAGTCGGCGACCCCGATAGCGGTATCGCGCCGGGAACGAAATTCGAAGATATTCCGGATGACTGGGTTTGCCCCGTCTGCGGTGTAAGTAAGGATCAATTTGAAAAGGCATAATTCAGGGGAAGGGTGCTCTGCAAGCCGGGGCATCCTTCCTTCTATGATATATTAGTGGAGGTCGTCATGTGTGGATTACTGCTTAGGGCAGTTGCTTTGAGTGTGTTCTTCTTCTTTTTGCTTGATGCAACGAGCTCTATTCACATCGTTACTTTGGGTGGGCAGATTTTAGGCAGCACTATCGTTGCTGTTGCTGCTGCCTTATTGCATACTGTCAGCAAAAAAATATTAAGCAAAAAATCCCTGCGTATTGCGTTCGCCACCTTCTGGACGGCGATTATAGCATATTTGACGATAAGATTGCTTCCAGGTTATATTGTTTCAGATTTTCCAGGTGCAACCCTTGTTTTGTTGCAAGTATGCCTGGCGTCCGCAGTAGTCGGAATGTTAATAAAAGATAAGTAAAAGAGGGTTAAGCGTGGGAATTAAGTTAATCGCCAGTGATATGGACGGCACATTATTGAACGACAAAGGTGAGATTTCACAGCGAAATGCCGCGGCAATTCGCAAAGCTATTGACGCTGGTGTAATATTTACGATTGCAACAGGCAGAATGTATTGTTCTATCGAGCCTTTTGCTGAAAAACTCGGTTTGGACGTGCCTTTAATTGCTTATAACGGTGCTTTTGTGAAAGGCGCCTTGTCCAAGGAAGTATTACATGACTCGCCTCTGGACCATGAAACATCCATAGCAGTTTTAGAGTACTGCAAAAAGAAAAATTATTATGTCCAGGCCTACGTTGATGATACTTTGCTGGTGAAAGACGTCTGCGAGTTTTCAACGATGTATGCCAATTTCGCTAGGGTGGAGTTTGTCGCCATGGGAGAAAAGCTCTATCGTTTGCACAAAGCGCCGCATAAACTGCTTTTAATGACCGAGTCCGGCAGAAATGAAGAAATAAGGCAGGAAATGACTGAAAAATTTGGTGAAAAGGTATCCATGACAAATTCTTTTAACGATTTCCTTGAAGTCATAAATCCAAGTGTAAGCAAATGGAACGCCGTCAAAGCCTTGGCTCAGCAAAAGGGCATCGATTTGCGTGATACTATGTGTATTGGTGATTCTAACAACGATTTTGAAATGGTTGCCAATGCGGGGATAGGCGTCGCCGTTGCTAATGCCAATGACAGGATCAGAGAAGCAGCCAAGCTGGTAACTGCGGCTAACAACGAGGATGGCGTAGCGCTGGCTATAGAAAATATTTTGACACAACAAATTGAGGTTGAAGAGTAAAGAGCATAAGTACGAAAACTTTGCCAAAGAATAACCGGAGCGATTGCTCCGGTTATTCTTTTACAACAAGGTTAACCTTTGCTCAGAGCGAGGTTGACGATGATTGCCGGCAGTGCTATAATCTAATCGTTAACTTAAATATAATAATGGTTTACGGAGGCGCTTTTAATGATAATTGAGTACGCGGAAAAAGTCCTGAGGGGCGGAGAAATAACCAGGAACGAAGCTATTGAACTGATAAATGTACCAGACCAGGATACGATGCTGCTTTTAGCAATGGCAGACAGAATCAGACAAAGATTTAACGGAGACGAGGTTGATGTCTGTGCCATTGTTAATGCACGGAGCGGACGCTGTCCTGAAAATTGCAAATTCTGTGCACAGTCTGTGCATCATAATACCGGCGTCCAAGAATATCCTCTTCTATCAGCAGATGAGCTTGTTTTAGCGGCTAAAAAGGCCAAAGCTGCCGGCGCTGTTCGCTTTTCTATCGTTACCAGCGGCCGCGGCCAAAGCAAAGCAGACGATTTTGAAAATATACTGGAAGCTTTGCGTAGAATAAAAAAAGAAGTAGGAATTGAAGTTTGCACATCGCTTGGCATCCTGACGCTGAAACAGGCATTAAAGCTAAAAGCCGCTGGCGTTACTCGTTACCATGCGAACATTGAAACTGCTCCAAGTTATTTCCCGGATATTTGCAGCACGCACACTTATGAAGATAAAATGTCAACTATCCAAGCGGCGAAAAATGCCGGCATCAGAGTATGCTCAGGAGGAATTTTAGGTTTGAACGAAACTCCGGAACAGCGTGTCGAGATGGCCTTTGAACTGAAGCGCCTCCAAGTAGACTCCGTTCCTTTGAATTTGCTTAATCAAATTCTAGGAACACCTTTCGCTGGTAACAAAAGTTTGACAGCTTTGGAAATCTTGCGTGCCTTCGCTGTTTTTCGCTTCGTTTTGCCACGGGCTCTCATTCGTACTGCCGGAGGGCGCGAGATCAACCTTCGTGATTTACAGGTTTTGGCTTTAAACGGTGGGATGAACGGTATTATGGTAGGAGGATATTTAACGACCGGCGGACGCAGGCCGGAAGATGACAAGGTTATGTTGGAAGACCTGGGACGGCCAGTTACAAAGCCACAGATATAGATTTAGACAGGGGGAAAAGGTGATGCTATTCAGTGTAAAGATGCGTGCCGCAAAAGGCGGAGCCCATGAAAATGGCGGGCGGCATATCTCTGGTGCTGAGCGCATTTTAAATGATAAGGGCTTGGAAAGAACCGTCTTGGGCATGTTAGACAGGGCGCGGAAGCACCAAAGAGGCCAAGCTGATTTTATCAGCATTAAAATAGAGGAAGTGAAGAAGGAAGACATCGTTTATAAGCCGCTGCTGCGAATGGAGACTTTTGAGGCGAAAAATGTTGTTGAGGGCCATGCTGCTGCTTTGCAAGAACTCGAAAAAGCCGGGGTGGCGAGAGCGGCTGCTCAAAAAGGTATGGAAGCCCTGTTGGAATTGTCTGACAGTCTGAGAGGAGCAATGCTTTTTGACGCTGCCAACGGCGAGAGATTAGATGGTTTGGGCAAGCGCGGAATACGTGTCAGCAAAATGGATTGTGCTGATTCGGGAAACTATGAAACTGATTTATGTCGTCGTGGTTTAACAGGGGAACATGTGCGGGAAGCTCTTATTCTGGCATCTAAGGTTGCGGGGGCGGAAGAGGTTGTCGCTGAATTATGTTGGTCTGATGATCCGTACTATGTAACAGGTTACGTCGCTTCGAGCAGCAGAGGTTATAAAAGAATTCCGGTAATGAAGGCAATGGGCAGCCCGGTCGGCGGGAGAATTTTTTTCGTGAAACCCGGCGCTGAAATTGATAATTTGTGTGTCTATTTACAGAATCAAGCTGTTTTGATTACTCTGGGAGGTGAGGAAAACGTCTAGGCTGGAGCAGGAGCTGCGATTAGAACTAAAGCAAATAGAGGAGCAGGGTCTCACGCGAAAGATAAAGAATTTACGTTTTCTGGATGCTGTTAGGGCGATAGATGAAACCGGCAAAGAATATTTGGTGTTTTCCAGCAACAACTATTTAGGCTTGACGCATGCGCCAGAGCTAATTGCGGCAGCGAAAAGTGCCGGCAATTACGGCACTGGATCAGGCGGAGCGAGGCTTACTACTGGCGGACATTTTGAAGCCACCGTTCTGGAAAAAGAGCTAGCTGCTTTTAAACATACGGAAAGCGCTTTAATTTTTAATACGGGGTACATGACCAATCTTGGCGTTCTTTACGGTTTAGTTAAACCAGATGACGTGATTTTCAGCGATGAACTTAATCACGCCAGCATTATAGATGGCTGCAAGATCAGCAAAGCGAAAGTCAAAGTTTACCGTCATGCCAGCGCACAGGATTTGGAATGTTTGCTGGAGGAGGATGAAACGGCAGGTAACCGTTTTATAGTTACTGACGGTGTCTTCAGCATGGACGGGGACATTGCGCCTTTGCCGGATTTAGTCAAACTGGCAGACAAATACAATGCGATATTGATTGTTGACGATGCGCATGCGGTTGGCGTTATTGGTGAAGACGGCAGCGGTACAGCCGCGCATTTTGGGTTGCAAGGCAAGATAGATTTGCAGGTGGGCACGATGAGCAAGGCCTTGGCTGGGGAAGGCGGGTATGTAGCAGGTAAGAAAATTTTCATAGACTACCTGATTAATAAATCCAGACCCTTTATTTTCTCTACGGCACTCGGCCCGGCACCGGTCGCGGCCGCTACAGCCGCGCTCAACTTATTAAGGGAAAATAAGAAAGCATACTTGCATCAGCTTTGGACTAATGCAAGGCTGATGAGAGAACTACTTAGCAAGGCCGAAATACCGCTTATGGCAGGCGAAACACCGATAATACCGATTATGGTTGGCGATGCTTCGGTGGCTATGGAGATTGCAAGGCAATTGGCCGACAAAGGTCTTTTGGTGTCCGCAATACGTCCGCCTACTGTTCCTAAGGGGGAAAGCCGTTTGAGACTTACGGTTACAGCGGCACATACCGAGAAACAGCTCGAATACGCCGCCGAATTAATAATCAAAACATGGCAGGAATTAGAAAGAAAGAAGGCTTCTGAATGATTGCAATTGGTATAACAGCAACCGATACTGACCTGGGGAAAACGGTGGTCAGCGGGGCTTTAGCTGCGGCATTCAATTTGCGCGGAATAAAAACAGGCGTTTTTAAGCCGGCAGCTTCCGGCTGCGTAAAAATGGCAGACGGCAGGTTATTATCGACAGACGCTGATTTTTTGATGACTTGTGCCGGTATGGATAAAAATGAGCAGGACCAAGTTGTTCCGTACGTGCTGGGGGATGCTCTGTCACCGGCGCAAGCCAGCCGGCTAGCCGGTGTGAATATTAGCCCCCAGATTATGGTTGAAATGGCTGCCAAGATGATTGCCGGCAAACAGGTGACGGTGGTCGAAGGTGTCGGCGGAATATCAGCACCATTGACCGATGATTACTTGGTTAAAGACTTTTTTAATGAAATCAATGTTCCCATAATAGTAGTTGTAAAATCTATTTTGGGCAATATCAACCATGCCGTATTAACGGTTGAATACGCCAAAAATCATGGACTTAACGTACTGGGTTTGATTGTAAACTGTTGGGATGAAAATACTGCTGGCGTCTTGGAACAAAGCAACCTTTTTTATTATGAGAAATTGACAGGCCTCCCCATTCTTGGCAAATTACCATGCTTGCCAGAAAAAATTATAAAAGAGGGTAACGTTGCGAAAATAGCCGCAATAGTAGAAAAGTCTGTTGCGCTTGATAAAATCATTGAGTTGGCGGGAGGAAAAACAGATGAATAAGTGGGAAAAGATGGATAAGGATTATATCTGGCATCCGTTTACGCAGATGAAAGGTTGGAACGAAAACGAGCAGCTGGTTATCGAACGTGGTGAGGGCGTAAAACTTTATGATACAGAAGGAAGATGCTACTACGACGGCATCTCAAGCTTGTGGGTCAATATTCACGGGCACCACAGAACGGAAATAGACAAAGCGATTAAAGACCAATTAGACGAAATCGCGCATTCAACATTATTGGGCTTAATTAATAAACCTTCAACTGAATTTGCCGAGAAACTGATTGCAGTCGCCCCCGTTGGTTTGAAGAAGGTATTTTACTCCGATGATGGCTCAACCGCGGTCGAAGCCGCTGTAAAAATCGCTTTTCAATATTGGCAGCACAAGGGACGACCTGAAAAGCAGGGCTTTATAAATCTTGGCGATTCATACCATGGTGATACTGTTGGAGCCGTCAGTGTCGGTAATATTGATGTTTTTCATAAGGTTTATAAGCCTTTGCTTTTTAGCACGAACAAGATGACCTGCCCCTCTTATTACCACAGCAAATTAAAAGGTATAAAAAGCGAAAATGAATTCCTGAAGTATTGCTTGCAGGAACTTGAGAATTATTTAAAAGTGAATTCCGGGCAAATCGCAGCAATGATTATTGAGCCTTTAGTACAGGCAGCGGCTGGAATGCTTATGCAGCCGAAGGGCTATATCAAAGGGGTAAGGGAGCTGACAAAGAAATACGACGTACTCCTCATTGTTGACGAAGTCGCCACTGGTTTCGGGCGGACGGGCAAGATGTGGGCTTGCGATAATGAAGACATAAGCCCGGACCTGATGACTCTTTCTAAAGGCATTACCGGCGGCTATCTGCCTCTCGGAGCAACTCTTGCCACTGACGAAATATACAATGCATTCCTAGGAGAACCTACCGAGTACAAAACCTTCTACCACGGACATTCCTACACCGGTAATCCCTTGGCCTGCGCAGCAGGCATTGCCAGCCTGGATATTTTCCAAAAGGAAGACGTTATTGCCAATTTACCGCCTAAAATGGCTGTTATAGCCAAACATATGGTAAAGATGAATGAGATGAAGTATGTTGGTGAGGCAAGGCAGTGCGGTATGCTTGCCGGTATAGAACTGATGCTGGATAAAGAAGAGAAAAAACCTTTTGCTCCGGAATTGCTGATGGCGGGAGGCATTTGCCAGATGGCACGGTCGCATGGCCTGATTGTGAGAAATATTGGTGATGTTATAATTTTTATGCCGCCATTGGCTAGCAGCGTTGCCGAAATCGAAGACATGCTCAGTAAGTTGGAACAAGCCATGCAAGAAGTATTTGCAAAAGTTGATGCTGGCAAAATAACCGTTTATTCAGATCCCTGCGCCTTTTAAAAGAACAAAAAGCCTGAAACATTTCACATGTTTCAGGCTTTTTGTTCAACTTGCTATGTAGTGTAAAGAGCAGGATACTTTTAATTGACAGACGAAAATAGTATACTATATTTAATGTATATGCATATTGGCCATATTGTCTTGTTGTTTTTTGTAAATAAAGATGCCATGGCGTTTAGATTAAAGAAACAACTTAGCGGCAGTTTTGGACCAACTTTGAAGGGCGGAGGTGATATTATGAGTGATTCAAGAATTTTAATCATTACAGGCATGTCTGGTGCTGGTAAAACGCAGGTTATGCGTACTCTGGAGGATTTAAACTATTTTTGCGTTGACAATTTGCCTCCTGCTTTGATGCCAAAATTTGCGGAGTTGTGTATGCAGACTGAAGGTAAGGTTAACCGTGTTGCTTTTGTCGTTGATATTCGCGGGGGTGAGTTCTTTGAAGAAATGGTGGGTGTTCTCGATGAAATGAAACTTAACGGCAACAAGTATGAATTGTTGTTTTTAGATGCCAGTGATGAAGTCTTGATCAGGCGTTATAAAGAGACTCGCCGGCCCCATCCTTTGGCCCATGAGGGCAGTTTAAGCCAAGGAATAGCGAAGGAAAGAGAAAAAGTAGGCAATGTAAGGGCTAAGGCTACCCATATTTTAGATACAACCAATACAACGACCGCGGATTTGCGTGAAAAAATAATAGCTCTTTATGGTAATGGCGACAATTTCTCCAAAATGAAGGTTTTAATCCAGTCCTTTGGTTTTAAGCATGGCATACCCATGGATTGCGATATGATGTTTGATGTACGTTTTTTGCCAAACCCTTTTTATGTTCAAGAGCTAAAAATGTTGACCGGCAATGATCAGGAAGTAGTTACATATATTTGGAATCATCAGATAACACGTGAATTTACCAAAAAACTAGAAGACTTGGTTTTGTTCTTGTTACCTGAGTATGAAAAAGAAGGCAAAAGTCAGTTTACTATTGCCATAGGCTGCACTGGGGGCAATCACCGGTCGGTATTTATTGCCAATAAGTTACGTGACTTTTTAAAAGAACATGAATATGAGACACAGGCAACACATCGCGATTTGCAGAAAAAGTAGTGCAGGAGGATTATATGGGCTGGATTAAATGGCTATGGCCGGGTATGAATTTGAAACGTTGGCTGTTCTTATTTACGATCGGCGCGGTGTTTTCTGCTATAGGTATTGCCTTGGTGTTTAATTATCAATTTATTGGCTTTATAGAAGAATTGCTGTTTCGCATGATGTACATGGCAACCGGAGAATATTATGGAGCCATATCAATGGCCGGTGGCATTATTGTATTACTTGTCGGGCTGGTTGTGATGTTTTACGCTACACGAAGGATTGTTCATTCTGTAATGGAATCAGTTCTGCCTGGCGAAAGTACGTCCTTGATAGAACGTATTTTCAGACAGCGCAAGCTGAATAAGGGACCGGCAATTACTGTTGTTGGCGGCGGGACGGGATTGTCTGTTTTATTGCGCGGAATGAAATATATCACCCATAATTGTACGGCTGTAGTTTCAACTGCTGACAATGGTGGTTCTTCCGGCCGTTTGCGTCAGGAACTTGGTATTATTCCTCCCGGTGATTTGCGCAATTGCCTGGTTGCCCTTGCGGATACGGAACCCTTGATGGAAAAGGTGATGCAGTATCGATTTAAGGGAGAAACACCTCTGGCCGGACACAATTTGGGGAATTTATTTATCGCGGCTTTGGCTGAGGCTGAGGGCAGTATGGAAGCCGGTTTGGTGGCAGCCAGCGGAATCCTTAAGGTGCGAGGTCACGTTGTTCCTTCGACGCTGGAAGATGTCAACCTGATGGCAGAGATGTTAGACGGCTCAGTTGTTAGAGGTGAATCAGAAATACCGCTGGCAGGAAAAAGAATTAAAAAGCTAGGTATAATACCCGCAGATGCCAAAGCAACAAAGGGCGCTATAGCAGCTATTATGGATGCCGATGTTTTGATTGTCGGACCAGGCAGCCTATACACAAGTGTTGTCGCAAACCTGCTGGTGCCGGAAATCAAAAAAGCTATCATTGAATCGAAAGCTGTTAAGATTTATGTGTGCAATGTTATGACTCAGCCGGGAGAGACCGATGGTTATGGCGCTTTTGAACACGTCAAGGCAATTATTGAACATGTGGGAGAGCAATTTCTTGATTATGTGGTCGTTAACAATCAAACGGTTACGGCAGCACAACTTGCTATGTACCAGGAGAAAGGATCCATGCCGGTTTCTCCTGATATCGAACAGATTCGTCAGCTTGGCATTCAAGTTGTTGCCAACAGTCTCATCAGTACTGATGATTTTGTCAGACACAACCCGGTCAAGCTGGCCCAGTCGATTATTTCGCTGGTTTACCGTTTGCGCCTTTTTGGTAAGGGAATGCAGTTTTTTGATTACTTTTTTGTACGCCAGAGTATTAGAAATTTAGAGAAAAATAAGCATGGGGAGTAATGCGGTGTCTTTTTCAAATGAAGTAAAAAATGAATTAGCCCGCATAGAAGGGCAAAAAAGATGCTGCGACAAGGCTGAATTATATGGCTTGCTCAAAATGAGCGGAGCTATTGTCTTGAGCGGAAGAAATATAGGAATCCATTTTTCAACGGAGAATGCGGCCTTGGCACGGAGAATGCTTCAGCTTTTGAAAACAAACTTCAATCTGAGGACTGAGGTTGTTATAACCCGTTCACGCCGATTAAAGAAAAATAACCGTTATCAGGTCAGGGTACTTCCTTCACAAGAAGTTGGGCAGGCCTTGGAGGAGCTCCAGCTACTTACAAATATTGCGGAAGGTAAGAAAAAATTATTAAATTCTGGTTGTTGCCGAAGAGCTTTTCTGCGCGGTGCCTTTATGGCAGGAGGATCAGTAAGCAGACCAGCTGGCGATTATCATCTGGAAATGGTTACCGGCAACTATGAATTTGCCGAATTAATAAGAAGCATAATTCATGGCTTTTCTTTGCCGGTTAAGATGACTGATAGGAAAAGTGAGTACATTGTCTATCTCAAAGAGGGAAATGCCATAATTTCTTTCCTTTCAGTAATGGGTGCACATAATGCATTGATGGAATTTGAAAATGTGCGTATAATAAAAGAGATGCGTAATAATGTGAATCGCATCGTTAACTGTGAAACGGCAAATTTGAATAAAACTGTGCAGGCAGCCGTCCACCAGATAGAAAGTATCAAGTTTATAGGTGAAGTTTTTGGCTTGTCTAAATTAGCGCCGGCATTAAGAGAAACAGCGGAACTGCGGCTGACTTATCCAGAAGCATCTTTAGCGGAGCTTGCGGATATGGCTGCCGGTAAGATTGGCAAGTCGGGGATAAACCATAGGCTTAAGAAATTAGAACAAATTGCTAAAGATTTGGGGATGACTGATTAATGGGGAGAGTTGGGAAATTTCTTCTTTGCGTGTTAGGATTTATATGTGTGGTTGGTGTGGCTTTATATGCTGATTTTGTTAATTTTTGCAATCATAGCGTTCCTGTTTTTGCCTACCACCGCATTACAAGGGATAAGGATATCTACAGCATGGCGCCGGAAACTTTTGACGCTCAAATGAAATACTTATATGACAAAGGCTATAAGAGTATAAGTCTTAATGATTTCATAAAGAAGCGCGAAATTGGTCCTGAGGCGTTTTATAAAAATTTTGTTATAACATTTGACGATGGTTATTGTGATAACAACAGAGTGGCTATGCCTATAATGAGGGAATATGGATATACAGGGACAATCTTCATTGCTATAAAGTTTATGGCCTGGCCAGGTTATGTAACCTGGCAGGATGTCGTCAGCTTGGAGAAGAACGGCTGGGAAATTGGTTCCCACACGTGGAATCATATAGCTTTGGCTAAAGCAAAGCCTGAAGAATTGGAGTATGAGCTTAAGAATTCCAAAGACTTCCTGAATAATTTTGATCCGGGATTTGCCGTCAACACTTTAGCATATCCTTTTGGCAGTTATAATGGAAAAGTTTATGACGCACTTAAAAGAAACGGGTATATTGCTGCCGTAACCGGAATTGATGGAGTCAATACGATTAAAACACCTGTTTACCAGTTGTATAGGGTTAATATTTTCAATGACGGAAAAGATGTAAAAATGTTTGCTAAACGCCTTTTGTGGGCACAACTCAGTAGTTGGGCGAGATACCATGGCTTTGATATTACCAAAGCACGTGCTTTATTCTAGCAAATCAGCGAATAGCACTTGCAGTATTAAGCAAAAGAATATAAAATAATACTAACTTAAGAATACATCGGAGGTGTTTACAATGAAAAAACATATCAAAACTGTAAATAAAGCTATGCTGAACAAGACTTTAAAAACCGGTGGCTGCGGTGAATGCCCAGCTTCCTGCCAATCGGCATGTAAAACATCCTGCACTGTGGGCAACCAAGTTTGCGAAAAACAATAATGAGTGCTTGAAGCACTTATGCTCCCTGCTGGTGCAGGGAGCTATTTTTCTGTTAAAGAAAGGCGGAAAGTCTAATTGCTGATTCATAAAATGAAACTTGACGATAATATGGCGGTGCTGGATATCAATAGTGGGGCCGTTCATATGGTTGACGAAATTATATACGACATTTTGGAAGTTTTTACAGGTGCGAATGATTCTGAGACTGTTGAAGCCATGGCAGACCGTTACAAGGAAGCTGATGTGAGGGAAGCTCTTGCAGAACTTCATGAATTAAAAGACGACGGTCTTCTGTTTTCTCCAGAGTATCCGGTTCCTGATACTTTCAGCGAAGAACCTATCCTTAAATCGCTTTGCCTTCATATTGCGCATGACTGTAATTTGCGTTGTGGCTATTGCTTCGCCGGTACCGGCGATTTTGGCGGGAAGCGAGAACTGATGAGTAATGAGATTGCCGAGAAGGCAGTCGAGTTTGCCATAAAGGGCAGCAAACAACGCCATAACTTGGATATAGACCTTTTTGGCGGAGAACCATTGGTTAATCCAGATGTTGTGCGACACGTGGTAAGTTATGTTCGAAAAAGAGAAAAAGAAACCGGTAAAAATATAAAGTTGACTCTCACAACTAACGGGACCCTGCTAAATGACGAAAACATTGAATTTTTAAATAAAAACAGGGTAATGTTGGTTTTGAGCTTAGACGGGAAAAAAGAAACACATGACGTAATGCGTCCGTTTCCTAATAAGCAAGGCAGCTATGATGTTGTAGCAGAAAAGTTCAAAAAAGTAATCGAAAGCCGCCATGAAAAAAACTATTATTTAAGGGGAACGTATACGCATTATAATATTAACTTTGTTGATGACGTTCTGGATATGACAAGAATTGGCAAAGAAATTTCTATGGAACCAGTTGTTGGAATTGACGAACCATATGTGTTGACAGAAGATGACTTGCCCTTAATTATGAAAGAGTATGAGAAATTGGCTAGAATCTATCTGCAAAGAAGGCGCGAAGGAAATCCTTTTGATTTTTTCCACTTCAACGTAGCACTGGATAATGGCCCATGCGTTGCAAAAAGGCTGGCCGGTTGCGGTGCAGGACATGAGTATTTTGCGATAACGCCGGAAGGTGATATTTTTCCTTGCCATCAATTTGTCGGTAGGGAAGAATATAAACTAGGAACTTTGGATACAGGTGTAGTAAAGCCTCTCATGGTAAAGAAGTTCCGCAATATGCATGTTATGAATAAACCGACCTGCAAGGAATGCTGGGCACGGTTTTTCTGCAGCGGAGGATGTCATGCCAATGCGGATCTCATTAACGGCGACTTAAGCAAGCCTTACGAATATGGTTGTAAATTACAGAAAAAACGTCTGGAATGCGCAATAATAATTCAGGCAATGCTAGCCGCAGACGCTCAGGATGGAGCTTCTGATTTACGTCCTGAAATTGATAATTTCAAGTTTAAAGTGGAAAAATAACTTTATTATTGTCTGCTGCCCGACGGTGGCAGACAAATTTTTAAAGTTTCTTCGTGAGGGGGCTTGTAATGGCTCATAAAATTTGATATTATAAGTAAGCCGTCGGAGAAAAGCACTTGATTGAGTAATAAAAAAGTTCAAAAAAGGGCTTGACTAGGCGATGAAGTTGTAATATACTGTACAAGTCGTCAAGAGCGGCAGCAAGCAAGATCCTTGAAAACTGAATAAAACCAAAAACGAATGTGCGGGTCGAATCGCAAGATTTGACCGAGTCAATT
>RZYP01000354.1 GCA_009930275.1 Negativicutes bacterium | reverse complement strand
GCCGTTTGGTTTGCTACTAGACTTGTGGGAGTGCCACAAACAGTATCAGGGGCTGGCAAAACCAAAAAGAGAGATATTTATCGATGACATTATCCCTGACGGAATCTGACAAAGGAGGTGGAAAGCATGGCAGATAATTTCGGTTTGAAAATCGGTCTTGAAGGCGAGAAAGAATTTAAAAAGGCATTAACAGATATCAATCGTTCTTTTAAAGTACTTGGCTCTGAAATGAAATTGGTATCCTCAGAATTTGATAAAAACGATAAGTCTGTCCAGGCTCTTTCCGCCAGAAATTCAGTCCTCAACAAAGAGATTGGAACCCAAAAAAGCAAAATTGATACCTTGAGGTCGGCTCTAGAAAATGCAGCTACCTCCTTTGGAGAAACTGATAGAAGAACACAAAACTGGCAGATTCAATTGAACAATGCTGAGGCAGCACTCAACAATATGGAGCGAGAGTTAAGTAGCAATAATGCTGCTCTTGAAAAAGCTAACTCCAATTATGATGATGCTGAAGATGCTCTCGATGACATGAACCGTGAAATGAACGATGTCACCGACAGTGCAGATGATATGGGAAAAGAGATTGATGAGGCGGCTGACTCTGCTGAAAAATCCGAATCTAAGTTTAAAGGCTTGGGTACAACTCTAAAATCTATCGGTATTGCCATGGGAGCAGTTGCTGTTGCAGCAGGTGCGGCGGCTGTCAAACTGGGTAAAGAAGTCATTTCCGCTTATGCAGATTACGAACAATTAGTAGGTGGTGTGGATACGCTTTTTAAAGAAAACTCTCAGCAGTTACAAGACTACGCATCTAACGCCTATAAGACGGCAGGTCTTTCTGCGAATGACTACATGGAAACGGTCACTTCTTTTTCTGCTAGCCTTATTTCTTCTCTTGGAGGAGATACTGAAAAAGCTGTTGAATATGCGGATATGGCGATTACTGATATGTCTGACAATGCCAATAAAATGGGTACAGACATGGAATCCATTCAAAATGCCTATCAGGGTTTTGCCAAACAAAATTACACCATGCTCGATAATCTGAAGCTTGGTTATGGCGGCACAAAAAGTGAAATGGAGCGACTCCTTGCCGATGCGAAAGCTATCTCTGGCATTGAGTATGATGTTTCTTCGTATGCCGATGTGGTTTCTGCCATCCATGTCATTCAAGAAAGCATGGGCATTGCGGGTACAACTGCCCTTGAGGCAGAGGAGACTATTTCTGGATCCTTGAATGCCTTCGAATCTGCTTTACAAAATCTTTTAGTTGGTTTTGGAAATGCCGATGCGGATATGGAACAACTCAGTAAAAACATGGTGGATGCCTTTCAGTCTGTGGTAAAAAACATTACTCCAGTGATTGAAAATATCGTAAAGGCCCTGCCTATAGCAATTGAAGCATTATTGGATGCGATTTCGGATTTGTTACCAACACTGCTTGCTACGGTGACAGATTTATTTACTCAGGTACTGAACGCACTGATGAACCTACTACCTACCTTAATACCGGTAGCAGTTGATTCCATCCTT
>RZYP01000353.1 GCA_009930275.1 Negativicutes bacterium | reverse complement strand
GGACGAGTTTTTAACTTTAGAAAAACAACGCAGAGAGATCCTGCAGCAGGTTGAAACATTGAAGAGCGAGCGCAACAGCGTTTCTCAGGAAATAAGCAAAATGAAAAAGAGCGGCGAAAACGCTGATGACAAAATTTTGGCTATGCGCGCCCTTGGTGAAAAAATAGCTGAGGACGACAAGGTGCTCAAAGAAATTGAGCAAAAATTAAAGGATATACTTCTGACGATTCCCAACATGCCTGCTGACGACGTGCCGGTTGGCAAGGATGACAGCGATAATCCCATAGTGCGGACATGGGGCGAGCCGACAAAATTCGACTTTGAGCCTAAAGCACATTGGGACCTTGGCGAGTCATTGGATATCCTGGATTTCGAACGTGCCGCCAAAGTTACCGGCGCCCGCTTTACCTTCTATAAGGGTCTTGGTTCACGCCTGGAACGTGCCGTTTATAATTTTATGCTGAACGTGCACACGGAAGAACATGGTTACACAGAAATTTTCCCGCCTTATATTGTGAATAAAGACAGTATGTTGGGAACCGGTCAACTGCCGAAATTTGCGGAAGACATGTTCAAGCTGGAAGGTCTGGACTATTACTTGATTCCTACGGCCGAGGTGCCTGTGACCAATTATCATCGCGGCGAAATTCTAAATGTGGCGCAGCTCCCTATCTGCTATGCTGCTTATAGCGCCTGTTTCCGTGCGGAAGCCGGTTCGGCAGGACGAGACACGCGCGGTCTTATACGTCAGCACCAGTTTAACAAGGTTGAACTCGTTAAATTTACCAAACCGGAAGAGTCCTGGCTTGAGCTGGACAAATTGACAAGTGATGCGGAGGATATCCTGAAACGCTTGGAACTGCCCTACAGAGTAGTGCGCCTTTGCATCGGCGATATCGGCTTTAGCTCTGCAACAACTTACGATTTGGAAGTGTGGCTGCCGGCGGCTAACTGCTATCGCGAAATTTCTTCCTGCTCCAATTTCCTCGACTTCCAGGCGAGGCGCGCGGATATTAAATTCCGACGTGACACTAAGGCTAAACCGGAGTATGTACATACGCTTAATGGTTCCGGCCTTGCTGTTGGCCGTACAGTTTGTGCGATTATGGAAAATTACCAGCAGGCTGATGGTTCGATTGTTATACCAAAAGCACTGCGTCCCTATATGGGCTGTGATGTAATTAAAGCACCGCAAAAATAGCAAAAAGTTCTTCATGATATTAATCCGTTGCGCTTCTTTAAGTGCAGCGGATTTTTTATTTTTCTGTGCAAAGAGCATATGTTCCTGAAAAAAATAATAGACCACAATATATTGTGGTTGTAAATTGCTTTTTTCATAAAATAATCGGCAAAATTTGCCATAATTGATGATTTTTACGGCAAATTTTGGGATATTTTGTTGTTTTTTGAACTTTTCCTCTGAAGTCCTCAAAAATTATTCATTTTCCTCACTTTTCCTATTGTACTTTTTGTTATTTGTGGTAAAATCATATAGGTGAATTGACGCTATTGCAAGGGGAGAGTGGATATGAAAAGGCAGCC
>RZYP01000352.1 GCA_009930275.1 Negativicutes bacterium | reverse complement strand
CGAAAGGGATGAAAGAGCCGCTCACAAGTATTCAATTGATGAAAAGATTGATGGCTTTCTCGGAACCGTGAGAAACGTGCAGGGCATGGAGATTTGGGATAATGAAACACGCGGCAGAATGACAAAGGGCGGTTTGGAATATACTTTCAGTATAGACAAAAAAAGTGGATATATAAGCCAAAAGATCGAGGTTCATTATTCGGTGGGGAAAGACATTGAAACGTTCCTGAAAATGGCTGATAACGCCCTAAAATAAGCCGAACGGGTTGAGATAAATTGAACGATTAAACATTAAAAACATAAAGTTATGAACGCAATAGAATTATTAATCAATTATGGATTTACGCAAACTGGCGTAAACTCCTTCAAAAAGTACAATACGTACAAGGCTGTTATATGGGATAGCGGGGCGGTAACAATTGCAAAATATACCCCGAACGCTGGGCGATTTCTCTTTGAGCATACATATGATAACACGGAAATATTAAGGGCTGAATTAATAAGAAACAATTAAAGCAAACAGTTATGAAAAACGGATATACTTATGGGCTGTTAGTTAAAAACAGCAACGACATGCGCCTATGGCAATTGCAAACCACCCTACCGTCTAATTACAGGGAGACGGATTATGCGCTGATATTGCGGCACGCGAAAAATGACGGAACGGAAGATGATAGAATAATACTATACTCCAACAACTACCAGGCACTTGAGGGTGTATTGATAGAACAAGTGTCATGGTATAATTATATATCGGGGGAACGAAAAGACTTACAAGGATATATATGCCAAATTCCGTAAAAACATACCTAACAAATAACGACTATGAAAACAATAGAATTTAGGATTAAACGGGGAAACAGGGACTACCCTATTAACATACAAGTGTTGCAGTCCACCGATGACGGCCTTTCTTACTGCGGTAACGGGCGGTTTTGCAAAACAAATGCAGAGGCTAAAAGATACATGGATGGGTTCACGAGGGGTGAACGATTGTTGAACGACTAAACAAGTATATTGGCAAAGAGTAAATTATAAGATATGAAAACATTTGGAGAATTTTTAGCGGAGCAGACCTCCGCAACACAGGCATCTGCGTTCTTTCGGGATTTCCTCACGATTAAGGACGAGCTGAACGACACAGACATCACGTTGGAGCTACTTGAACGACTGAAAAGCTACACGCTTGGCAGGGTAGCACCAAACAGTGCAAAAGTATATCTTACCTACTTTAAGAAAGCCTTCTGGAGAGCCGAACGATCGGGGTATAACTTCCCGGTGAAGTACGACGAAGTGCAGAAAATTCTATCCGTGAGGCAAGAGGCGTCGGAGCATATCTATCTCAATGCGGTGGAATTAAAGATGCTTGAGAACTATACCCCCTCAACAGATACCGAACGATTCACAAAAAATGTATTCCTCCTCTGTGTTTACACTGGTTGTAGGGTGACCGATTACCCGCTCTTAACCGAAGCCAATTTTTACGGCAATGAGTTAAGGTTTACCGCTGAGAAGAGCAAGGTATCAGCAAAAATGCCTCTCCATCCGCTT
>RZYP01000351.1 GCA_009930275.1 Negativicutes bacterium | reverse complement strand
TTCTTTTTTGCTCATCTATGTCAGAAAGTATGCCAACCACTTTTATGGGATTGCCAGTTTCATCCGCAATTAATGACATTGAGACCTTATACCATAAAGGATCACCGTATTTATTTACCGCCCTTACCTCAAAAGAGCTTTCCTTGAGTCCTTCGGCAGCCCGTTCAAAAAGGGAAATGATATCTTGTGCGTCTTCCTGTGAAAAGGCTTCGTATCCTTCCAGGCAGTAAGGGAAATTATCATAACTGGGGAGAGCGTCAAAGAAATCCAAATAATTATCGGAATGAGAGATCCGGCCCGTTTTAATGTCCCATTCAAAGAATATTACGCTGGTGAGCTCTTTGACGATATCAAACTGCTCCTTGTTAATATACAGCTCCTGATCGGCCATTTTTATGTCTGTGATATCAGAAAGGATCGCAACTATCTCTTTGGTCTCCTCATCACCGGTAACGTAATCCACGCTGAGACAAATCCATCGTGTGCTGCCGTCTTCCATATCCAGTCTTAATTCGGACTCAAAAGCCTCTTCGTTCATTATTTTTTTTGCGTAATCATTTCTTTTTTCTTCAGAGATAGGAGCCGACAAAATGTTCAAAATGTTATTATTGCATTCTTTTTCAAATATTTCCTTTGTTTTGCCTATCAGCTCGTAAAACCTCTCGTTTGTGGATCTTATTTTCCATTCTGACCCTTCGCGGACATATCGCACAATGCCGCCCGGCATACTGTCGTGCAGAAGAGAAAGCTCCCTGTTCGTACTTTCGATGATCTTTGAATTTTTCTTAATGGCAATGAAGAAATAGTACATAATTGATGCAAAAGTAATTATGGATACCAGCACGAATGCCAATCCCTTGAAGAATTGCCCTGAGGCTGCGGAAAAGACCACATCTTCGGGAACAGAAGTGATAAGGTACATGTCTGCTATTTCTACAGGCAGATAACTCACAGCTCTGTTGCCGCTTTTGATAGGATATATCATTTCTCCTGAGGCATTTTTTTTGATTGCGTCTGCAATAGCAGTGTAATATTTTTTTCCGTCAGCACCTCCGGGTACAGATGAAAAAAGCTCACTTAGGGTCATTGCTTTTTTATTTGCTGAAGGGTGGTCTGACCTGGCGATAATAGTTCCGTCTTTTGACAAAAGATAACAATATCCCGTACCCTTGAAAATATCAAAAGTGACCAGTGCATTCAGTTTGTCCCTGTAAAATCGTGCAGAAAGGACCCCTATGACCTCATCGTTGTGCCTTACAGGGGAGTTAATAGTGAGACAATGATCTGTTTCAGAACTAAACACTTTAATGTCGGGATAAAAAATGTTTCTTGACATAAGGTCTCTGTAATATGTTCTCTCTTCATCGCCAATGCCGGTGCCAAAGAACATATTCCCATTCCTGTTAATGAGGTAGAGAGCGCCAAAATCGGTAAACCAGTTCTGCTCTCTGATGAATCTTATAGCCTCGGCTGAGTTGAGGTCCGGTGTCAGTCTGCCCAGATTTACAGAAATGCTCGACACAAAGTTTTTGTTTATCTGAAGATTTTGCCTAAGC
>RZYP01000095.1 GCA_009930275.1 Negativicutes bacterium | reverse complement strand
GCAAAGATTAGGGCTTGCCATGATTTTGCATTGTATGATACATCCTCCCAGATGGAGTATGAAGCCAATCTGTTCGCTGCTGAATACCTGCTGGAGGATGACGAGGTCACAGAACTCCTTAGTGAGGACACCTTCTTCTTCTCGGTCGCCAAGGAACTGGAAGTTCCTCCTGAACTGCTTGACTTCAAATTTAGGATTCTCAAACGAAAAGGCTGGCTGATCGAATCTCCGATCCAGTCCAACAGCAATTTCCTTAAACACCTTTCGGACCGAGGTGAGGACACGTGACTTCACAGGCTAAAGTCTATGTAGCCGTCATTGCATCCTTCTCCGAAGATGGAAATCTTTTCCCAAGACGCCTCCGCTGGGAAGATGGCCGTGAATATTCCATCGAAAAGATCTTGGATGTTCGTCCTGCAGCAGCGCTGAAAGCTGGTGGTCAAGGTGACCGTTATACAGTCCAAATCAATGGTCATCAGAGTTATCTTTTCTTTGAGCGAAGTCCAAATATCAGCGGGACAAACCTTGGGAAATGGTTTGTGGAACGAAAATAATAGCTTCTCATGAGAAACTAATAATGCCGACAGAAGTCTTTCTGATCGGCTTTTTTAATGCCTTGTCAGCACATATTCACACCCAAAATCGTAATCCTATATAGAAAAAACGATTTTCAAAGAGAAATTCGCAAATATCTATATATTTTTCTGCCATTTGGGAATTCATCGTGATATAATCGAATAGATAGGCAATGTATTGTAATCCTTATAAACGAGGTGTGAATTTATGGATGTCAGCTACAACAAACTCTTTAAACTTCTGATCGATAAAAGCATGAAAAAAACGGATCTTCGACTTGCTACAGGAATCAGTCCTAACACCCTCACTAAACTTTCGAATAACGAATATGTTTCCATGGAAGTGCTCGTTAAGATCTGCCGAGTGCTTGATTGTGATTTTGGGGACATTATGGAAATTGTGCCTATCCAAAAGTAGGCATTATTACATGCGCTTTGAAAGAATAATTTTGTCGTTATAATTTAACTTGGAAATAAACAAGGTTAATAAATGTGTAAAATCGTTCGAACAATCAAACAACGAAATTTAAGGATCAAAATACTCTTAGAAATGAGGGAAAATTATGCAAATGCCGGAATTGTTGGATAACGTCAGCAAAACCGTCAAAGACGATTTGATGGTTACAATAAAAAAAGGAGACAAGCTGTCCATAGCGGCGGCATGTTTTTCTATATACGCATACCAGGCCCTCAAGAAACAGCTTGATGGCATTGAAGAGTTGCGCTTTATTTTCACCTCCCCGACATTTCTACACGAGAAAGCGCCAAAAGAAAAACGGGAATTTTATATTCCACGCCTGGATCGTGAGCGCTCCCTGTATGGTACTGAGTTTGAAGTGAAGCTCCGCAACGAATTGACACAGAAGGCGATTGCTCGCGAATGTGCGGATTGGATTCGTAAGAAAGTGAAATTCCGCTCAAACTTAACTGGTGGGAACATTAGCGGTTTTATGAATGTAATTGGTGAAGAGCCCAAAACTTATATGCCACTCCATAGCTTCACAACTGCTGACATTGGGTGCGAACGCGGTAACAACATTATCAATCCGGTCAATAAAATGTTTGCACCACTTTCAGACGAATACGTTCGCATGTTTGGACAGATTTGGAATGACAAAAATCTGATGCAGGATGTGACGGAGCAAGTCATTGACGGCATTACCGCTGCTTATAACGAAAATGCTCCGGAATTTATATATTTTGTTGCAATCTATAATATCTTCAATGAATTTCTGGAAGATATTTCTGAGGATGTACTACCAAATGAAGCTACCGGATTTAAGGAAAGTAAGATTTGGAATAAGCTTTATACATTTCAGAAGGATGCAGCCCTTGCAATAATCAATAAGCTCGAAACATTCAATGGATGCATCCTCGCTGATAGCGTAGGACTTGGTAAGACATTTACCGCACTTGCTGTCATGAAATATTACGAGAACCGAAATCGCTCTGTACTTGTCCTTTGCCCGAAAAAACTGTCAGATAACTGGAATACTTTTAAAGATAACTATGTCAATAATCCCATTGCAGCAGATCGATTAAGGTATGACGTCCTTTACCATACTGACCTCTCCAGAGAACGAGGAAAATCAAATGGTTTGGATTTGAGCAGACTAAACTGGGGCAACTATGACCTAGTCGTAATCGATGAGTCTCATAACTTCAGAAACGGCGGCGAAGTCTATGGTGATGATCGCCGCGAAAATCGCTACCTTCGACTCATGAACCGTGTCATTCGTGCTGGCGTTAAGACAAAGGTGCTGATGCTTTCAGCAACCCCGGTCAACAACCGTTTTATTGACCTGAGAAATCAGCTTGAATTGGCTTACGAAGGTAACCCAAGCCTTATTAATGACAAGCTGGGAACGAAACGACCGATTGATGAAATATTCCGAAATGCACAGAAGGTATTTAACTATTGGAATAAACAGAATGATGGTGAACGAACTACTGAGATGCTCCTGAAATCTCTGGATTTCGACTTTTTTGAAGTGCTTGACAGCGTAACCATTGCTCGTTCTCGTAAACACATCGAAAAATATTACAACATGAATGAGATTGGTTCATTCCCGGAACGATTAAAGCCGCTTTCCCTTCGTCCGCGTCTCAGCAACTTAGAAGGAACAATCAATTACAGTGAGATTTATGAGCAATTAATGAGACTAAACCTCTCTGTATATATACCAACCGACTTCATCTTCCCCAGCCAATTGGGCAAGTATGTCGACACGTCGATTAATATAAACCGTGCAGGGCGAGAAATGGGAATACGCCGTTTGATGAGCATTAACCTCTTGAAACGACTTGAAAGCTCTGTGGAGTCCTTTCGGTTAACCTTAGGTCGCGTTAAGAAGCTCATTGACGACACAATTGATGAGATCGATGCGTTCACATCAGGGGGTGGCTCAGTTATCAAAGGGCGCGAACTTGTTGGTGATGATGTTGATTTCGATGATGATGACCGCAATACAGAATACTTTGCAGCTGAGCATAGTATAAAAATTGATCTTGCAGATATGGATTATAAGTCTTGGCGAGATAGGCTCTCCGAAGATGCTGAAACGTTAGGTCTTCTAAAAATCATGATCGATGATATTACACCTGAACATGATACCAAGCTCCAAACTCTTTTAGGGCTGATTGAGAGCAAACTAAATAATCCAATTAACGAAGGGAATCGAAAAATCCTGATTTTTTCAGCATTCTCCGATACAGCCGAGTATCTTTACAAGAACGTAAGTGCTTTCGTGAAGTCGCAATTTGCCTTGGACTCAGCAATAATTACGGGAAGTGTAGATGGCAGGACCACCATCAAGGGGCAAAGAGCATCCATGAATGACGTGCTGACATTGTTTTCGCCGATTTCTAAGGATAAGAACCTATTAATGCCAAACAATCGAGATGATATTTCCGTTTTGATTGCAACGGATTGTATTTCAGAAGGCCAGAACCTCCAAGACTGTGATTACTGTGTTAATTATGACATTCATTGGAATCCGGTTCGCATTATCCAGCGCTTTGGACGTATTGATCGTATCGGCAGCCATAATGCTGTAATTCAACTTGTTAATTTCTGGCCAGACGTGGATCTGGATGAATACCTCTCTCTTAAAGGACGAGTCGAAACTAGGATGCGCATTTCGATCATGACAGCCACTGGCGATGACGATCTGATCAATGCAGAAGAAAAGGGCGATCTCGAATACCGCAAAGCACAACTTAAACGACTTCAGGAAGAAGTTGTGGATATCGAAGATATGCAATCAGGTATATCAATTATGGACTTGGGTTTGAATGAATTCCGGCTTGATCTGCTTGAATATGTAAAACAAAACGGCGACATGGATACTATCCCCTACGGACTTCACGCTGTGGTTCCCGCTTCAGAGGATTGCCCTCCTGGAGTCGTGTTCGTTCTCAAGAACTTGAATAACAGTGTAAATATAGACATGCAAAACCGACTTCACCCATTTTATATGGTTTATGTTGGAACGGATGGGGAAGTAATCTGTGATCATCTTTCCCCTAAGGAACTTCTCGATAAATTCAGGTCACTATGCAAAGGAATAAACACCCCGGTCATGGATGTTTGCCGTGAGTTTAATATTGAGACAAAAGATGGTCGGGATATGCAAAGTATCTCAACCCTTCTTACAGATGCAATAACATCCATCATTGAAGTGAAAGAGGAAAACGACATTGACAGTCTTTTTAATATAGGCGGCACCTCAGCCTTAAATAACAAGATAAGCGGTCTGGATGACTTTGAGATGATTTGCTTCCTGGTGGTGAGGTGAAGATATGTTAGGATTACCACGTTCAACTGAAGTCAACCGGCGTGTGGCGAAGGAAAAAATTTATGCTAACACAACAATGACTATCCAGTTGCGCGACATCATAAAAAATCAAATTGAATCGATTATCTGGAGAAATAAACTGTCTGATACTACAGTAGGCTTGGCTCCCGGTGAGGATGTTAAAGAAATACAAGTATTTGAAATTTCCTTGCGGCAGCGTGGCTTGGATAAACGTGTTTTGACGGCTATAAATAAGGCAATCCCATACAAAATTTTATTCGTGCTGACTTTTGAAAATGTTGCTCAAACTTGGATCGAAGCATCAGGTACATTCTACAACTCTGACTGGTTTCGAATTGATGGATGCACGCTAAAGCTTGACGGATTAAACCTCGATACCGTTTATGGAAATCTTGCACGCCATATAGCTGGCGGAAGATTAGATTCAGAGGGAGATATTTCCGAAGCGGTTGAAAAAGACAAACTACGGCAAAAACTTGAACGTGAGATTGCCGGACTGGAAAAGAAAATCCTGCGTGAGAAGCAGTTCAACCGCCAAGTGGAATTGAATTGCGAATTAAAACGGTTAAGAGCTGATTTGGAGGGATTGGGATAATGCAACTTAGTGCAAAGACACTCGAAAAACTTCGAATTATCATAAATGGCGATAACACAGCAGACTACCGGAAAGGCTACGAACTCGTCAGTTTTTTCAATCAGTTAGGCTTTAATGATGTGTATGCACAGGGCTTCCCATCGAGATGGGTATACACCGATGAAAAATTACAACAGATTAATGGAAAGCCCGAATTAGATAAGTGTATTCGTAATACTTTTGCCGTCGTGAATTATATAGGGCGAATAGCTGAATTGGACACCCTGATTGCAGATTTCAATCAATATTTGGCTTTTGATAAGTGGGTGGTTATACGTGATAACGATACAATCACATTCAAACGACTCGACAAAGTTATTGTTAACAGCGGCAAAAGTGCAACCACCGAGATAAAGGAAGACGAGTTTCTTAAGATGACCTTCGATGTCAACATTGACTCGTTGGGTTTGGACTCGAATGTGAGTGAAATAATCAAATTGCGACTTAAAGAGGTCGAAACTTGTATAGGTGGTGAGGCACCGTTGGCATCTATTTTATTAATTGGGAGCATTATGGAGGGAATACTGCTTGGTATGGCGGTAACCCATCCACAACAGTTCAATCAAACCTCTTGTGCTCCGAAAGACAAGGATACTGGCAAAGTAAGAACTTTTCCTAACTGGACGCTAAATAACTATATAGATGCCGCGTCTGAGGTGGGACTTCTGAAGCAGGATGTTAAGAAGTTCAGCTATGTTGTGCGTGATTTCAGAAATTACATTCATCCATATGAGCAAATGAGTACAAACTTTTTCCCCGACAAGCATACCGCACTGATTTGTTTTCAGGTATTAAAAGCCGCGATAAACCAAATAGGAACATTCCGTAAGGATCAACAAGGAGGACACCGTCAATGAACAATCCTGAAAAAATGAAATTTGAAACCCCTGACTTGACTGCTGAAAACGTAACGAAAATTGCTTCGCTATTCCCAGGCGTAGTCGTTGAGGGCAAAGTAAATATAGACCTGCTTCGCTCTATGCTGGGTGAAGGCGTGTTAGCTGATGAAGCATATGAGTTTACCTGGGTAGGTAAGCGCGCTGCTATTGCAGAAGCTGGTCTCCCTATCCGCAAGACGCTCCGCCCCAGCCTCGATGAGAGCCGCGACTGGAGCAGCACCGAGAACCTCTATATTGAGGGTGACAACCTCGACGTGTTGAAGCTTTTGCAGGAGAGTTATCTCGGCAAGGTCAAAATGGTGTATATCGATCCTCCATATAACACAGGGAACGATTTTATATACCGAGATGATTTTTCACAGAGTCGTGAAGATTATGCTGAAGAATCGGGCGAGTATGACGAAGATGGTGGGCGTCTTTTCCACAACACGGAAACAAATGGACGCTTTCATTCAGATTGGTGCAGTATGATGTACCCCCGACTTGTTTTAGCACGGAATATGCTTCGTGATGACGGAGTAATTATAATTAGCATTGATGACAACGAAGTCGAAAATCTTAAGAAAATTTGCGATGAAGTTTGTGGCGAGAGTAATTTTTTAGGGTTATTCATTGTTAATTCAACTCCAAACGCTCGCGATTATGGGCATATTGGAAAAATGCATGAGTTTGCGTTATTTTACGCAAAGAATTCATTTGCTACACAAACCAATATGCTACCCGTACTCGACAAAACTTTCAAATATTCTGATAAACGTGGTGGTTTCAACATTCATCCGCTATATAACAGCAATGAGGCGTTCACAAAGAACAATCGTCCTAACCTTTACTATCCGTTTTACTTGTATATAGACAAACCAATTGAAAAGGACTTTTACGAAATCGGTCTTGAAGAACGTGAACATGCAGTTGAAATATATCCACCCAAGTCCGTTAAAAATGGAGTGCAGTTTGTTTGGCGCTGGGGAAAAGAAAAAGCAAAAAACAACCTCGTTGAGGAAATCATCGGCTATAAAACTAACGATGGAGAATATCGTATCGTTCAAAAAATGCGGCACAGTGAAAAGGTTATAAGGAGTCTATTAACAGATACCAAGTATTCCAGCAGACGTGGAACTGCTGAAGTGGAACAAATATTGGAAGGGAAAATCTTTGACTTCCCAAAACCAATTAGTTTACTTTTAGATTTTATAAGAATGGGCTCTTCTGAGAATGATATAATCCTCGACTTTTTCTCTGGCTCTGCGACTTCTGCCCATGCAGTTATGCAATTGAACGCTGAGGATGGTGGAAAACGCAAGTTCATTATGGTGCAACTGCCTGAAAGCTGCACTGAAGGTACGGAGGCTGCGAAGGCAGGTTTTAGTACAATCTGTGAAATCGGTAAAGAGCGTATCCGCCGTGCCGGTGACAAAGTCAAAGCGGAAGCTGGCTTAACTGCCCCAAACCTAGATATTGGTTTCCGTGTCTTGAAGCTCGACGATACGAATATGAACGATGTTTACTATGCTGCGGGCGATTACACACAAGATATGATTTCTATGCTTCAGTCAAACATTAAGGAAGACCGAACGGATATGGATCTTCTGTTTGGATGTCTTCTTGACTGGTGGAAACGGCAAAGTAAAGTACAGAATTTTCGGCAGTTCAAGTACAAAGAATTCGGCAATCAAAATGCAGAGTTTTCGGCAATGGAAGTACAAAGATTT
>RZYP01000350.1 GCA_009930275.1 Negativicutes bacterium | reverse complement strand
CTTGTATGATGTTTTCAGAAGCAAAACACCATAACTTCCTTTCTTTTTAATATCGTGGTTATAATACTTTCAGATACTGTGGACTTTTGATTTTTCCCTGTAGCTTGACTACTTAACTGGAGTGTATTGCCGCTACCTTTATCTGAATTGTTTATATGCTGGATGTGCCGGAGTTTCTCCTGAGTACTTATTTCAATCAAGTCTACGATGATAATCGTTGGTGGATATCACGGTATCAGACTTTTAGAAAGGGAGGTACAACCTCATGATTTACGTTGGCATTGATATTGCTAAACTAAACCATTTTGCCTCAGCCATGTCTTCTGATGGCGAAATACTCATTGAGCCGTTCAAATTTACAAATGACGGTGATGGATTCCAATTGTTCGTTTCCAAACTCGAATCACTCGGGTCTGACAACATCATCATCGGTCTTGAGTCGACGGCACACTATGGTGACAACCTTGTTCGATACCTTGTTGCCAGTTCCTTCAAAGTGTGTGTGTTAAACCCTATCGCAACGTCTTCCATGCGCAAGAATAACATTCGCAAGACGAAGACGGACAAGGTCGACACTTACATCATTGCAAAAACTTTAATGATGCAGAATTCCTTCAGATTCATCTCTTATTCTGATTTGGATCTGATGGACCTTAAAACACTTGGTCGCTTTCGTCAAAAGACAATTAAGCAGCGGACACGGTTAAAAATCCAGCTGACTTCTTATGTGGATCAAGTATTCCCGGAACTTCAATACTTCTTCAAATCCGGACTGCATCAAAAATCTGTCTATGCCCTTTTAAAAGAGGCTCCTACACCGAAAGATATTTCTTCCATGCATCTGACTCATCTTGCTCATTTGCTTGAAGTATCCTCCCATGGCCACTTCAACAAAGAAAAAGCAAAAGAATTAAGAGTTCTCGCACAGAAGTCTGTCGGTGCTAGCGACAGGGCTCTATCTATTCAGATAACTCACACCATTGCACAGATTGAGTTACTGGATAGCCAATTGAATAGCGTTGAATCTGAGATGGCGGACATCATGAAATTCAATGATTCTGTCATCATGACCATTCCAGGTATCGGTTACATAAATGGTGGAATGATACTCGGTGAAATCGGCAATATAAGCCGTTTCTCCAACCCTAGTAAGCTGCTTGCATTTGCAGGTTTAGACCCGTCCGTTTACCAATCTGGCAACTTTAGTGCAAAACACACTCGGATGTCTAAGCGTGGATCTAGAGTCCTTAGATATGCTCTTATGAATGCATCTCATAATGTTGTAAAAAACAATGCCACCTTCAAGGCTTATTATGATGCCAAGATGGCAGAAGGCCGTACACACTATAATGCTCTCGGTCACTGTGCCGGCAAGCTTGTCAGGATCATCTGGAAGATGCTCACTGACGAAGTCGAATTCAACCTCGAATAAGAGGTCTATATACCAATATCGATAGATTTTGAAAAAGCACCCTTAGGGAGCTCTATTAAAGTTACCCTTTTTACCATCGATATGAAAAAGTAATTCTTTGCTAATTTATGATTGACTTTTCATAGCTGGTCTCC
>RZYP01000094.1 GCA_009930275.1 Negativicutes bacterium | reverse complement strand
GCTTAAAACTTCTTTATTACGGGATGGAAACCGGCGATGATGCGGTATTAAAGGCCGTCAATAAAGGTGTAAGCGGACCGGAAGCAGTGGAAGCAGGCAGGCGCGTTGTCGCGGCCGGAATGAAGCTTTCAATCATGATTATTCTGGGCTTGGCCGGTGCCAAGGGTTCTGACAAGCATGCCAGAGAGACTGCTAAGGCTATCAATGAAATAAAGCCTAATATGCTTAGTGCCATTACGCTGATGATTTATCGCGGCAGCGAGCTTCTCGATCAGTATGAAAGAGGTGAATTTGATCCTCTTCCCCCGCGAGGCATCATGCTTGAATTGCATAAAATAATATCGTTGATAGACTTGCCGGCGGCAAGTCACTGTTTGTTCCGCAGCAATCATGTTTCCAATTACGTTCAGTTGGCAGGAACTTTGCCAAAGGATAAAGATAAACTGCTTACTCAGATTGACTATGCTGCTGAAGAATTAGGCAAATTAAAGGATTGGGACGTTTACAACGATTCCAGATACTAAGCTTGGGGGGGTGGCCATTGATGAAACGAATAACCTGTTTTGTTGTGGCACTGCTGCTGTTTGTTTTGATGTTGCCACAGACGATTTTAGCTGCATCCGGCCCTTTGAAGGTTGGCGATAAGGGGTGGAAGGTAAAGATAGTCCAGCAAAAGCTTAATGTTGTTGGTATTAATACCGAAACCTCAGGTAATTTCTCCAGAGAAACAGAAAAGGCGCTTAAGGAGTTTCAAAAAAAGCATAATCTCAAAGTTACGGGGCTTCTCGACGATCGAACCTACCGCGAAGTAATAAATGCGGCTTTTGATAAAGAAGGCATTCGCGGAGTGAGTGGTAAGGACATTGTCAAGACTGCCTCAAAGTACAAGGGCACTCCCTACAAATTCGGGGGAACAACGCCGAAAGCATTTGATTGTTCGGGATATGTGCAGCATGTTTTTGCCGAGCATAAGGCTAAAGTACCGCGCTTGGCTGATGCTCAGTGCCTGGAAGGTATTTTCGTCCTGAAAAAGGATTTAAAAGAAGGCGACTTGGTTTTTTTCACTACTTATGAACCGGGAGCCTCTCATGTCGGTATTTATGCCGGCGCGGGTAAATTCTGGCACGCTTCTTCTTCGACTGGTGTTATGCTAAGCAGTCTGAGCGAAAAGTATTGGCGCGACCACTATTATGGTGCAAGAAGAATATTAGCAAATTCTGCAGTTAAGACTAAGTAAATGTAACAATATTTATAATTCCCCAGTTTTCTTTGTAGGATTTACAGAAATTGTGTCGAATATTACACGTCAACAGTGATGATTATTTTGATTTTGAATGAGGAGGGTATTGTTGAATGATTCGTGAGAGAAGAAATAAAGAAAAGCTTGCGTCATACTACAAGAAATTCATGGAGGAAGGCATTGTTGACCCTAATGTTCATCCATGGGTGGCTGAATCATGGCAACGTTGTGCTGCCATAAATTTACCCCATGAAACAATGCCAAAGCTTAATAAGCTGAGCAAAGAAGAAATTGTTGAGCACCAAAAAGCGCATGAATTTATCGTAAGATATGTAGACGGTTTGTATGAGCAGAACAAGCAGCATTTCAATGTCCACAATCTGAGCATGCTTTTGATTGATGAGGAAGGTTACGTAATCAAGAATTATGCCCTGCCATTTTTTCAAAGAGTTATTGAAGATATTCAAGGGATGCGTGTCTTGGAAGAAGACGTGGGTACTTCAAGTATCAGCGTCGCAAGAGAGCATAAGGTACCGTTTTTAATGTTCGGACCGGAAATGTGGATTAAGGACAGCCATTCAGGAGATGCTTGCAGCGCGCCGGTTTTTGTTAATGGCAAGATCCGCTACATTATTTCCTTTTTCTCCCTCGACCAAAGCGATTTACCCTATGATATGCTGTTATCCCTGCTATTGACGATGAAATATTCCATTGAACAATATCTGTCTTTGCTGGAGTACTGGAATATTTATCAGCTTACCATGAACGAATTGCCCGTATCCGTCTATTGGGTGGGCAAGGATGAAAAAATAAAATATTGTAATAACAATGCGACAGGCCGTTTGGAAGGCAAGGAAAAAATGGAAGATGTGTTCCTTAATTATGAGCATATCCCTATCAAAAAGGCCTTAAAAGGTTCTCCTACGCATCGCAGGGAAATTACATGGATAACCCAGGACCGCACTTACGAGGACATTACGACGGTACTGCCGGTTAAATCAGGCAGCGATGTTGAAAGTGCTTTAGTGCTGACCATGTCAATAGAAGATTTGAAAACAACAATTGCACATGCCACAGGTTATAGTTCCCGCTACAGCTTGTACAGCATGGTCGGCGAAACCAGCGAGTTTTTGGCTTTGCAGCATAAAGCGTCACGTATTGCCCGCAGTGATAACAATATCCTGATCCAAGGCGAACCTGGTACCGGCAAGCAAAGACTGGCGCACGGCATTCATCAGGCCAGTCCGCGTGCTGCGGCACCGCTGATCGTAGTCAAATGTTATAATGGTCCGCTTGCGGACTTGGAAGCGGATTTCTTTGGCTCTACGGATAGCGACAACCAGCCTACGGCCGGCAAACTGGAACTTTCATTGGGCGGTACGCTTTTCTTGGACGAGGTAGAGAAATTGCCGGTTGAAATGGGCGACAAACTCGCTGATGCCTTGAAGAACGGAATTGTTAATAAAGAAACCGGTATAAGAAAGAAACTTAACATCCGCGTAATTGCGGCTTGTGATTCCAATTTGAAAAGATTGGCCGACAAAGGGCTATTCTCCAGAGAGCTGTATGACTTGGTGCTCAACACGGTTATCCGCGTTCCGCCGCTGCGCGAAAGAGTTAAGGATATTGAGGTTATTGCGTCACATATCCTAGCGGAAATGTCAGCGCAGCACAGCCTTCCACCCAAACGTCTGTCGGCAAGAGCGCTGCAGCTTCTGACCAGCTGCAGCTGGTCAGGAAATATCAAGCAACTGCAAGGCGTTATTGAACAAGCTTTCTTCCATACCCCGGGCAGCATTATTGAGGCCGATAATATTAAGCTTCCTGGCGACCGGACTTTGGAAAAATCCTGGAAATATGACAAAGATGCCTTTATTGCAGCTTGGAAATCAGCCGGCGGCAATATAAGCAAACTGGCTGGCATGCTTGATGTCAGTCGTGTAACCTTATATCGTTATCTGAAGAAATATGAACTTGCGCCCAAGACGGACGAAGAATAATAGCAGGTAATTGCATTAAAGTATTGCCAAATCATTCAAAAGTGAGGTACAGCAGACTTAATAGGTCGGCTGTGCCTCTTTTCTATGGTGCAGCAATTTTTTACTGCACGCAGCCTTCGTCAGATTTGTTGCAGCCGCAAAAGCATTTAAGGAAAAACTGCAAGGAAACGAGCTGTTGTGAATTCTTTTTTAGAAGTATTTGTTATATAATAATGTGATAACGAGAACTTTTTGCCTGAGGCAAGACGGACAGAAAGTAGAGAATGAGTAAAAGGTGGTTTGTAATGAGACTCAGGAAAAAAGCGTGGATAACGGACGCTATAACGGAATTGCAGGATGAATATGTCTTTCTTGATAAGATTGAAGAGCATAAGGGACATTGGCAGGAAATGTTTCCCAATAAGGCTTTGGCCTTGGAAATAGGCTGCGGCAAAGGAGCTTTTATTAATGGCCTGGCAGAGCTGAATCCTGATAAAGCCTATATAGGCGTAGAAACGCAGAGGGACATTGCTTATTACCCGGCTAAGAAGGCCAAGGACGCGGGCAGAGATAACGTCAAAATTATTTGTGGCAATGCCGCATATCTGGAAGACTGGTTTGAGGCCGGCGAAATTAAAGAATTATATCTTAATTTCAGCGACCCGTGGCCCAAGGCTCGTCATGCCCGCCGACGCTTAACACATAGAGATTTTTTGGCGTTATACAAGAAGCTTTTGGGAAAAGGCGGACATTTGCGCTTTAAAACAGATAACAGGGCTCTTTTCGATTTCTCTTTGGAAGAATTCAGGGCTTTTGGACTCGAAATAATCGCTTTAAGTTATGATTTGCACCATTCGGAGTATGATAACCCGGTTATGACGGAGTACGAACGTAAATTCAGCGCGTTGGGCAATCCGATTTGTTTCTGCGAGGTAGTTTTCTAAAAAATCATGGGGTGAGCGTATGCGCAAGCGTTTTTTGATCTGGGAAAATCCAAAGGATGCCGTTTTGGTCTTAACTTTTTTGCTAATGACGCTTGGCTGTATCAATGTCTTTAGTGCGAGTTTTGTTGAAGCCAGAGATATGTTTGACAATGGCTATTATTATTTATATTCATATGCCAAGGCGGCGGCGGTTGGCCTAGTGGCGATGGGAATTGTTGGTTGGTATTTTGATTATAGATTATGGCTGCGGCTTCGCCATGTTTGGTATGCCCTCTTCCTTATTGTATTAGTCTGCGTTGATGCCTTCGGTGTAACAACCAAGGGTGCACAACGCTGGCTGTATATAGGCGGCCAAAGCTTCCAGCCCTCTGAGTTCGTCAAGCTGTCGATAATAATTTTGGGTGCGGGGTCTCTTGGGGAGTACCTGCGCAAAGGCAAGGCAGTTTCACTGTTAGAAAACCCTGCGAACATAGCTTTTTTTCAGGCAGGTGTTTTCGCCTTATTGGTCTTTTTACAGCCTGATATGGGAACGGCGGCAATTATTTTTGCTCTCATGATAGGTCTTTATATAATTGCCGGGTTGCCGAAAAGGCAGCTTGTTTGCCTGCTTGGGCTTGCGTTGCTTGTTGCGGTGTTTCTTGTTATTCATGCTCCCTATCGCTTGGCGAGGGTCAAAATTTGGCTTGACCCCTGGCAGGATGCCGGCAATACAGGTTACCAGGTTGTGCAGTCGCTGATGTCAATTGGCAGCGGTGGCCTTGTAGGGACTTCTTTCGGACTGGGAACGGGCAAGTTTTTTTATCTGCCGGAAGCACACACGGATTTTGCTTTTGCTATTTTTTGTCAGGAGTGGGGCTTTATTGGGGCGACCCTTTTGATTATTATTTTCCTGATGTTGGCAGCAGCTATTCATCAAATAGCTCTGAATACGAGGGATGAACGAGGTTTTTTGTTGGTTACCGGTGTTAATTTCCTGGTTGTAGGTCAAGCTGTTGCCAACATGGCCATGGTGTGCGGTATTCTGCCCGTTATCGGCGTGCCGCTTTCTTTTATAAGCTACGGCGGTACAGCTTTGATTGCTAATTTGATTGCTATCGGGCTCGTTATTGCGGTTTATCGTGATGAAGTCAAGCAGGATGCGGCCAAAGAGGAAGTGGCGGCGGCCTTCGAGCAACGCAAGCAAAATCTTGCGAGCAAGCGCTCTCAACCAAGGGGGTGGCTGCGTTGAGAAGAAAGTTCAGCCTGCATTCCGGGAAGAAACGTACCGGAGTGATCGGTTTTTTGATTTTATTGGCCTTTGCTCTTGTTGTCCTGCGTTTGTTCTGGCTGCAGATAATTACCGGCAATGAGCTGGCAAGACGTTCAGTTCGGCAAACAACCGGTGAAGAGAAGGTCTATTCGCCGCGCGGGAGTATTCTTGACCGCCACGGTGAAGAGCTGGCTGTCAGTATTATGAGCAAGTCTTTGTATGTTGACCCGCAGCAGATGGATGATAACCCGGAACTTTGGGCACGGGGAGAGAAGCCAAAGCGTGACCCGCGTCGACTGGCAGCCGATTTATTGGCACCCGTGCTGAAGATGAAGGCGGATGACCTTTTTGCTGATTTCAGCAGCGAGGGACGTTTCTTATGGATCAAAAGGGCTATGGAGCCGGACGAGGCTGATGCTGTTAGGCAAATAATCAAAGAGAATAAATTTTCCGGGCTGCATTTTCTACAGGAAAGTAAACGTTATTACACGAAGAATACGATGGCAGCGCATGTACTTGGCTTTGTAGGCATAGATGACAACGGGCTGAGTGGTATAGAATGGGCTCTGGACTCGCTTATCAAAGGTGCGGAGAACCGCAAAAGTGAGATTTTGGACGCTCTTGGCCGACCGATTGCGGAAAGCGGGTTTAACAGTGCTACGCCACCGGAAATGGCAACTGTTTACCTGACGATTGACAATAAGATGCAGTATGTTCTGGAAAAAGGCCTTGATGACGCCATTGCTAAAACCCATGCCAAAAGCGCAGCAGTAATTCTGATGGATCCGAATACTGGCGAGATACTCGGCATGGCCAGCCGGCCAACTTACGATCCGAACAAGTTCAGCGAATATCCGATGGATGCTCTGAAAAATAGAGCTATTTCCATAATCTACGAACCAGGTTCTGTTTTTAAACCAATTGTTGGCTGCGCGGGTTTGAGTGAAAATCTGGTCAGCCCCAATACACCCTTCTATGATGGGGGAGCCTTCAATGTGGCCGACCGCACGATAAGAAACTGGGATGGCGGTTCTCTGGGAGCGATTACATTTACCGACGTTATTAAATTTTCCGTTAATACAGGGATGGCTGATCTCGGCATGAGGCTGGGAGGGCAGAAACTGACGGATTATACTAAGAAATTTGGGTTCGGCAAAGCAACCGGCATTGAGTTGCCGGGTGAAGAGGATGGAATACTTTATGACCCCGAAGAGATGCGTTTGCCGGATATAGCGACTATGTCCATTGGGCAGGGAGTGGCGGTGTCGCCGTTGCAAATGCTTCGTGCTATCTGTGCCATTGCTAACGGCGGCGAACTGGTCAAACCGTACATAGTGCAAAAGGTTGTGTCGCAAGACGGCAAGGTTTTGATGGAAGGGAAGAAACAAGTTGTTAGGCGGGTTATCACGGAAGAAGTTGCCGAACAAATGCGCTCCATGATGGAACAGGTTGTTTCAGATGGCGGCGGTAAAACGGCGAGAATCCAGGGATACAAAATAGCCGGGAAAACAGGCACGGCGGAAAAGCTCAGTGAGAACGGCGGCTATGCTGCCGGTGTTTATATTGCTTCATTTGTGGGTTTTGTCCCCAGTGATTCTCCGCAGTATGCTATGCTCATTATGCTAGACTCGCCACAGGGAGCTTTTTACGGTTCCCAGGTATCAGCTCCGGTTTTCAGGGATACCTTGCAGCAAATACTTGTTGCGCAGGGCATACAGCCAAGTACTACCATAGGTTTGCCGTCACTTGATACTTTGAAAAGGCCGGAAAACTATAAGCAGCTTGACCAAATGCCGCAGATGCAGATTATGCCTGATGGCAAGGCCAAAATTCCTAATTTTGCCGGACTTAATATCAGACAGGTTGCGGAACTGATCCAGCAGGGAAGGCTGGTGCTTATACCTCACGGCAGTGGCACAGCTAAAAAGCAGTCGCTGCCGCCGGGAACAATTCTTGGTCAGGGAACCCTAGTGGAAGTCTGGTTTGAATAGGAAAAACGGTCTTGGTTAGAACATTCAAAAAGGCAAGGGTTAAAGAGTTCCTCTGGCTGCTTCCACACGTGACGATTCGACTGCAAGCAGTCGGTCGCTGATGTGTGCAGCAAGCCCGTCACTTCTTTAACCCTTGTCTTTAGTGTGCTGAGAGAGGCAAGGGATAAAAAGTTCCTCTAGTAAATGAAGCTCATTTCTTTGCGTTGACAAAGAAATGGGCGCAAGGTATAATCAAACCCATAGGGGTCATATAACTGACGGAAGTGGATAACCACATGGAGTATGACCGGTATTAAGCCGACCGTCTGGGCAAAA
>RZYP01000093.1 GCA_009930275.1 Negativicutes bacterium | reverse complement strand
CATGAGGAGTTTGTCCATCATCCCGATGGAAACATTGAATTCACCGGTATCTTTGCCTGAAAGGGAAAAAACCGGTACCTGCGGCAAGCCAATGTCTTTCAGCGCCTTTCTCATTAAGGCCACATAGTTTGTAGCCCTGCAGCCGCCTCCTGATTCGAATAAAAGCACGGAAGTGGATTCCGGGTCATATTCTCCGGACTTAAGAAGCTGCAATATCTGGCCTATAGTTACTATAGACGGGTAGCAGATGTCATTGTTAACGAAGCGTAGGCCGAAATCAACGGCTTTTTTGTCTGGCAAAGGCGGAATTACCAGCTGATAACCAGAGCCTTGAAGTGCAGCCTGCAGGAATTGAAAATGGACAGGTGACATCTGTGGGGCAAGGATAGTATGAGTTTTCCGCATCGACTTTTTGTAAGTCGGCCAGTGGTCATGAGGATCATCGTCAATGTTACTTTGCGGGCCAACCTTACGCACCTTAAGGGTAGCTAACAAAGAGCGTATACGGATACGGGCGGCGCCGAGGTTATTAATTTCATCAAGTTTAATTGCCGTATAGATTTTTTGCTTGGCTTCGAGCAGTTCTTTGACCTGATCCATAGTAATAGCATCCAGGCCGCAGCCAAAAGAATTAAGCTGGATTATTTCGAGGTCAGCTCTATTGGCAACAAGAGTAGCCGCCGCATAGAGTCTTGAATGATACATCCATTGATCCATGACTCGAATCGGACGTGGTATCTGTGCTAAATGGCTGATGGAATCTTCCGAAAGTACGGCAAGACCATAAGACTGAATCAGTTCCGGCAGGCCGTGGTTTATTTCAGGGTCGATATGATAGGGGCGTCCGGTCAGAACGATGCCTTTAGTATTTGTTTTCTTCAAATATTCAAGGACATATTCACCTTGCTGCTGCACATCTTCTTTGTATCTTTTCAGCTCATTATAGGCAGCCTTAGCCGCAACGGCAATATCGTGACTGGATAAATTCTCATTTTTAAGTTCTTCTTCCATTCGTTTCGTCATTCTTTCAGGATTATCAAGGGGGAGAAATGGCTGGAGAAATTCAATATTTTTTTCTGAGAGAATTTTCATGTTGGCACGAATATTTTCGGCATAGGATGTGACCACCGGACAGTTATAATTGTTGTCGGCGTGCGGATCCTCTTTAATGTTGTATGGGATACAGGGGTAAAAAATCTTAGTAACACCTTTGTTTATAAGGTCAATTATATGCCCGTGAACCATTTTGGCAGGGTAACAGAGCGAATCTGAGGGTATGGTTTCCAGCCCTTGCTCGTAAATAGTTCGGGAAGACTTATCGGAAAGGATGACGCGGTAACCAAGCTTGGTAAAGAATGTGAACCAGAACGGGTAATCCTCGTACATGTTGAGTACTCGCGGAAGACCGATTTGTCCCTTAATCGCTGTAGCCTCTGGAAGGGGCTCATAATTGAATACTCGATTCAGCTTATATTCGTAAAGATTGGGAACGGGATCTTTTGGCAAAGCTTTGCCTATGCCGCGTTCACAGCGATTGCCGGTCTGATAAACTTTGCCGCTGGAGAATTTGAGGGAGGTGATAAGGCAATGGTTGCCGCATATATGGCAACGATAGTTGGTTCTTGCGATAGAGAAGGAATCAAGGTCTGACGCTGGCAAAAGATTAGAACGTGCGGCTGCCGGAGCAGCTTCTTTTGCCAGTAGGGCAATGCCATAAGCTCCCATGAGTCCTGCGATATCAGGACGTATGACTTCGCAATGAAGGAGGTTTTCTAAGGCGCGCAAGACTGCGTCATTATAAAAAGTGCCGCCTTGGACAACAATTTTTGCACCGAGCTCTTCGGTATTTTTGATGCGTATTACCTTGAATAAAGCATTTTTTATGACAGAAACGGCAATGCCTGCTGAAATATCGCTGACGCTGGCACCTTCTTTTTGAGCCTGTTTTACTTTGGAGTTCATAAATACGGTGCAACGCGTACCAAGGTCTACAGGACGTTCGGAGGTTATTGCCGCTTGAGCAAAGTCGGAAACAGTCATGCCGAGCGATTGCGAGAAATTGCTGATAAAGGAGCCGCAACCGGAAGAACAGGCTTCGTTAAGTTTAATGGAGTCGATGATGCCGTCTTTCACGGTGAAGCTTTTCATATCTTGGCCGCCAATGTCCATAACAAAAGTAACACCGGGCAAGAATGTTTCTGCAGCTCTGAAATGGGCCACTGTTTCGACCTCACCCATGTCGACC
Source organism: Negativicutes bacterium (assembly GCA_009930275.1). Next base: position 5,490 of record RZYP01000093.1, on the reverse strand, counting down.
TGCAGAGCGGCTTGAACCATTTTTTCACCATAGCCGGTAACGCCGGCATAGGCAATGTAAGTGCTTTTGTTAAGGCTTGCGTACATTTTTTTCAAAGCGGAAACGACAGAGGACAAAGGTTTGCCCTGATTGCTGCCGTAATCTGAGTATAACAAATCACCGCCCTCGTTAATAAGCGTCAGCTTGGTTGTAGTGGAGCCGGCATCAATGCCAAGGTAAGCGGGACCTCTGTGGGTAGACAGATCGGCTCTTTTTACTTTGTGTTCTGCATGACGGCTGCAGAATTGTTCGTAATCATCAGCATTCTTAAATAGAGGGGGCAGGTTGTTTATACTAACTTCTGAGACTTTGAAATTAGCCAAACGGCTTGTGAGTTCACAATAATCTATGCTGCAGCCGGATTGGGCCCAGATTGCTCCCAAAGCAATGAAATAAGGAGAAGATTCAGGTACAATCGACTCGTGTTCTGCGATGCCAAGTGTTTTAAGAAACAAAGTACGTAGTTCGGAAAGGAAGAACAAAGGCCCACCGAGGAAAGCCAAGGGGGCTTTAATCGGGCGACCTTGTGCCAGGCTTCCTATTGTTTGGTTAACGACGGCTTGCAGGATGGAAGCCGCAATGTCTTCCTTGACTACGCCGTCATTCATGAGGGCCTGCACATCGGTTTTGGCAAAGACACCGCAACGAGAAGCTATGGGGTGGAGTGTTTTGGCATGTTTGGCCATTTCATTGAGACCGGCTGCGTCTGTATTAAGCAGGGCTGCCATGTGGTCAATAAAGGAGCCTGTGCCGCCGGCGCAAACTCCGTTCATGCGTTGTTCTACATTATCATAAAAATAAGTGATTTTGGCGTCTTCACCGCCAAGCTCTATGGCAGTATTGGTATTAGACAAATATTTTCTGATGCCCGCGGTGCAGGCAATAACCTCTTGTACGAAGGGCAAATCAAGGCCTTCCGCAAGACCTATGCCTGCAGAGCCGGTCACGATAACAGTAAAAGGTGATTCTGATAAGATGGGGCGAGCAGAATCCAGAAAGCCGCAAAAAGCCCTTGGAATATCGGAAAAATGTCTTTGATACTTGTGGAATATAATATTTTCAAGTTCGTCAATTATAACGATTTTAATTGTTGTTGAACCAATGTCCACGCCTACACGCAATTGTTTCATGTAGATTCACCCACCTGTCGCTGTTGTGAAAAGGTTTCGAGGAGCCTTTCGGATAGCAGTGCAATATTTTTGTAGAACAGACTTTATCTAACAGTAAATGGGGACTTGCAACAGGCTTTTAAGCCTATAATTCAAGGGCTTTTTGCTGCTATTTATGTGTCTCACTTTAATATAAGGCTACTTTACGAATTTGTCAAAATAATTATCGTTTTTTGTTACTATATCTAGGATTTTGGGTTTTCAGGACGTGAAAAAATTGTTTCCAACAAATGAAAAATAGTAATGGATAATTAGTTTTTTTACTTTTAATTATTATGCTTTTTAGGTAAAATGAAGGTGTAAGAATGTCAAAGCTTTTATTTAGTAATAGGTAGGAGGAATTGTAATGGCAAAATTATTTTGGGAAGCGGTCAAAGCCAGGAGAAGCATTTATTCTATAGGCAGTGAGAAAACTGTGCCGGAAACAAAGATCGAAGAAATTGTACGTGAGGCTTTGCTTCATACACCATCGCCATTTAATTCGCAAAGCACAAGATTAGTCCTTTTGTTTGGTAAAGAGCACAAGAAACTTTGGGACCTTACGCTTGCTGAGTTGGAAAAAATTGTCTCTCCTAAACAATTTGAACAGACAGCCAAGAAGATAAATGACTGTTTTGCCTCAGGCTACGGAACAATTCTGTTTTTTGAAGAGAAAAAAATAGTTGAAAATTTGTGTAATAGTTTTCCGTCATATGCGGATCGTTTCCCTTTCTGGTCGCATCATACCAACGCAATGCATCAGTTCGTTATCTGGACAGCACTTGAGTCTGAGGGGTTAGGTGCGTCCCTGCAGCATTACAATCCTTTGATTGATGATGCAGTTCGCAGTGAATGGGGACTGCCTGAGAGTTGGCAGCTGATTGCTCAGATGCCCTTTGGAAAAGTGCTTGCGCCTGCGGGCGATAAAGAATTTGGAGACATTGACGAACGACTTAAGATTTTCAGATAGACACAAAAAACACCCTCGGAGCAAAGCTCCGAGGGTGTTTTTGAGTGGACCAACGGGGACTGTCCCCGTTGGTCCGCTTTTTTCATTAAGTTACTTTTTTTTCAGATATTTATTGACTGCAGCAGCGGCTTGCCGGCCCTCGGCAATAGCCCAGACAACCAGGCTCTGGCCGCGACGCGCGTCTCCGGCTGTAAAAATGCCTTCGACAGAGGTTGCATAACTTTTTTCATCTGCCGCTATAGTATTTTGCGGTGATTTTTGAACTTTGAATTCGTCGAAAATAGTTTGTTCAGTGCCAACGAAACCCAGAGCCAGTAGAACTAACTGAGCAGGTATGATTTCTTCGGTTCCTTCTATAGGCACAGGAACCATATTGCAATCGATGCTCTTCCACTCTATCTGACAAATACGGAGTTTGTCGACAGCGCCTTTGTTTCCAATAAATTCTTTGGTCATAATGCAATACTGACGAGGATCCTTGCCAAAAACCTCAATGGCTTCTTCCTGACCGTAATCGGTTTTAAACACTCGTGGAAATTCCGGCCACGGATTGTTAGGAGTCCGCGAATGGGGAAGACATGGCATAATTTCAATCTGTCTTATGCTTTTGCAGCCTTGGCGCAGAGCCGTAGCAACGCAGTCTGTACCGGTATCGCCGCCGCCGATTACGACAACGTCTTTGTCTTTAGCGGAAATTGCTTTCCCATCTGTCAATTTAGAGTCTAGAAGGCTTTTGGTTGCTGAGTGGAGATATTCCTTAGCGAAGTGAATACCTTTCAGCTCCCGTCCCGGCATGGGTAGATTGAGGGGAACTGTGCTGCCGGTGCAGAGAACGACGGCATCATATTGCTTGGTCAGCATTTCCGAGGATATGCTGTGTCCGACTTCACTGTTAAGGGAGAATTCAACTCCTCCGTCCTTCAGAAGCTTGACGCGACGCTCAACAAGCTTTTTCTCCAGCTTCATGTTAGGGATGCCATACATTAGCAGGCCGCCCGGTCTGTCAGCTCTTTCGTATACCGTTACAGAATGACCAGCTTTGTTCAACTCGTCAGCACAGGCAAGACCTGCCGGTCCTGAACCAATAACGGCAACTTTTTTGCCAGTTCTATGTGCAGGTTTATTGGGCTTTACAAGTTTATTGGCAAAAGCTTGATCAATAACATATTGTTCAAGATTCTTGATCGAAACCGGCTCGGTTACGAGACCTGCACTGCAAGCGCCTTCGCAGGGAGCGGGGCAGACATGAGAGGTAAACTCAGGAAAATTATTAGTTTTGTTTAAACGGACATAGGCAAAATGGTCAAGCCCTTGATAAACGAATTCATTGAATTCCGGCATTAAGTTGTGCAAAGGGCATCCGGAGAGGGCACCGTTCAACAGAATGCCGCTATGGCAGAAAGGTATTGAGCAGTCCATACAACGAGCCGCCTGTGTTTGCAATTCCTTTTTGTGAGGAAGGCTGCTGGTTTTAACTTCGTCCCAGTCTTGCAGACGTTCGCGGGCGGGGCGCATGGCAAGTTCTTTTTTAGTATAATCCATAAATCCTGTTGGTTTTCCCATTATGCATGTCCCTCCTCGAAAACACGGATGGCAGCTTCTTCTTTACTGCAGCCGTCTTGCATGATATCAGCAATTCTTTCAGTAACGCGTTTGTAGTCTTTAGGGATGACCTTAACAAACTTGTTGACATAAACATCCCAATTCTTGATAATTTCTTCTGCTGTTTTGCTGCCGGTGAGTTTGGCATGCGTGAGAATCATTTTTTGGACTTCCAGCTTATCGTTGATAGCGGAAAGCGGTTCTAAAAGAATGATTTCCTTGTTGCAGTATGAGGCAAAGTCGCCTTCCGAGTCTAGAACGTAGGCGATACCGCCGGACATACCGGCCGCAAAGTTTCGCCCTGTCTTGCCAAGAATGACGACAGTCCCGCCTGTCATGTACTCGCAGCCATGGTCACCGACGCCTTCGACAACTGCGTGCACGCCGCTGTTTCTTATGCAGAAGCGTTCGCCTGCTATACCGCGGATATAGGCTTCTCCACTTGTAGCGCCGTAGAAGGCAACATTGCCGATGATGATATTTTCGTGCGGATTAAAGGCAACATCAGCAGGCGGTTTGATAATGAGTCGGCCGCCTGACAAGCCCTTACCAACATGGTCGTTGGCATCGCCTTCCAATGTTAAAGTTACGCCTTTGGGAAGAAAAGCGCCGAAGCTTTGTCCTGCCGAACCTTTCAAACCAAGCTTTATGGTATCTTTTGGCAGGCCGGATAAGCCGTAGCGGCGAGTAATCTCGCTGCCAAGAATTGTTCCTACCACGCGGTCTGTGTTTTTAATTGGCAGAGTTATGTCAATCGGTTTCTTTTCTTCAATTGCAGTTTTGCAAATTGCCAGCAGTTCTCTGCAGTCCAAAGATTTTTCCAATTGATGGTTTTGTTTCATGGTGCAGTATTGCTCAGTGCCGGGTTCAACTTCCGGCTTATGCAATAAGGCTGACAAGTCGACATTTTTGCTTTTCCAGTTTCTTTCCGGTTTCGGAACCAGCACTTCAGTTCGACCAATCATTTCGTTGATTGTCTTAAACCCGAGTGCTGCCATGTATTCGCGAACTTCTTTGGCAACAAAGCGCATGTAATTGACAACATAGTCTGGTTTTCCCTGGAAGTTTTTGCGCAGTTTAGGATCCTGCGTCGCAACACCCATGGGGCAGGTGTTGAGGTTGCACACACGCATCATCACGCAGCCGATAGCGATAAGCGGAGCTGTGGCAAAACCGAATTCTTCCGCGCCGAATAATGCTGCCATGATTACATCGCGACCAGTCATCAGCTTGCCGTCAGTTTCCAGGGTAACGCGATTACGGAGGTTGTTTAAGAGCAGAGTTTGATGAGTTTCAACAAGGCCAAGCTCCCAAGGCAGACCCGCGTGGTTGATGCTTGTTCGAGGCGAGGCTCCTGTGCCACCGTCATAACCGCTGATGAGAACGACATCGGCACAAGCTTTGACAACGCCTGCGGCAATTGTACCTACGCCGACCTCGGATACGAGCTTGACGCTTATACGCGCGCGCGGATTGGCATTTTTAAGGTCATGAATAAGCTCAGCCAAATCTTCGATAGAATAAATGTCATGATGAGGCGGTGGAGAGATCAGCTGTATGCCTGCAGTCGTTCCACGGCATTCAGCAATCCAGGGATAGACTTTGCTGCCTGGCAACTGACCGCCTTCGCCGGGTTTTGCACCTTGGGACATCTTAATTTGTATTTCATCGGCATTAACCAAATAGTTGCTTGTTACGCCGAAACGGCCTGAAGCAACCTGCTTGATTGCG
>RZYP01000349.1 GCA_009930275.1 Negativicutes bacterium | reverse complement strand
AATTAAAAAACAGGTCAACGGTTAGTTGAAAAAAATGAATAATTTTGTTTCAAGGTTGATAAAGAACTTACAATAGAGACGCATTAAATGTAACACTACAAGATATCAATCAACGATCAAAAAGATGAGATATAACGATTTAGGAATCGATTTCAAATATCTGCTGGTTAATGACCGAGATAGAAAATTTGGACTTACAGTCAACACGGTTGGGTTTCAGCCAATTGCTCCTCATTCACTCTATCCATCCACTGAACACCCTAAGAACTACTACTTTAGGCCGGGCAAAGGACGAATATTATCTGAGTATCAACTCGTTTATATCAGTAAGGGCAAAGGATACTTTACTTCCGAGTCAACCAAGAGAATCACTATTTCTAAAGGTCAGATTATCCTGTTGTTTCCAGGCCAATGGCATACCTATGCACCTTCCAAAGAGACCGGCTGGAACGAATATTATATTGGTTTTCAAGGAAAAATCATCGACCATATCATTTCGCACGGATTCTTTAGGCTAGACAATCAGATTATCGATGTGGGGGTGAATGAGGATTTGGTGAATCTTTTTTCGACAGCAATTAAGATTGCAAAGGATGACAAGATCGGCTCTCAACAAAATCTGGCTGGTATCGTCTTCAATATAATGGGGACAATTCTGTCACTGGCACAAAACAAAAATTTTGAGACAAAAGAGTCAGCACAAAAAATTGAACGGGCCAAAGTAATTATGTTTGAGAATATCCAAAAAAATATTGACATCAAAGAGATTGCTGCAAACCTGGGAATCAGCTATTCACTGTTCAGGAAGGTCTTCAAGGAGTACACCGGTTATGCTCCTGCAAATTACTTTCAGGAGCTGAAACTGAGGAAAGCAAAAGAGTTGTTGAGTGAAACCAATCATTCCATCAAACAAATTGCCTATGAACTCAATTTCAGTTCATATGAATATTTCTTATCTTTTTTTAAAAAGAAGGTAAGCATGACACCGATGGAATACAGAAATCTGGGCAGATTAAAATAACGGATTAACTTAAAGTGCCGTAAATATACCCCTTTCAAAGGGAGCAAAATTGAACCGCTTCGAGAGCACTCATTATTTAGAATCATTAGAAAAACAAATCAGATGAAAAGGACTTTGCTCATCCCAACACTATTGAGCATATTGCTTATTAACCTCTCAGGACAAGAGCTCTCACAACCCAATGGATTAACGGTCAATTTTATTGCTTCAGTGGAGAATGTTTACCTGAATGGATATCCTGTAATTACCGCGCTTAGTGATGCTATTACCCAAAAGGAAAATTACCATTTTGCAGACATTCGTGCCCAAAAACCATTCTTTGGATGGATTCTTCCTGCGAATCAGAGAAACAGGCTACAAGAATCCTATCAAATACTAGTATCTTCAAGCAGGGATGCTTTGTTAAATGACAAGGGGGATCTATGGGATTCTGGAAAAGTCATGAGCAACCAGTCAACCAATGTTTTGTACGAGGGGAAAGCACTGGAACCCCAAAAAGTATACTACTGGAAAGTAAAGTTCTGGGATAATCACGGGTATGAGTCTGCATTCTCGAAGGTCGGTCAGTTTA
>RZYP01000348.1 GCA_009930275.1 Negativicutes bacterium | reverse complement strand
GCCATAAGTCAGTTATTCAATTGGCTCAGATTAAAGACTTTATCACCCTTGCTTTAAAATATGTCAATCATTCCATTCATAAAAATAAACGGCCTGACAAACTTTATCATGCCTATAATTTAATTTCAGTCAGGAAGAATTCTATTTCCATCCGACATATCGATGAAATGTTGGAGGGTCAGGTTGCCATTCTCAGCGCCGGAATACTTTCAGCCAAAGAAAGCCTTTCGGTGTTGGATGCCCTTAAATCAAGTAAACTTTTCCGCCCCGACCAATATAGTTATGTCCTTTATCCCGACAAAACGACCCCCCGGTTTTTGGATAAAAACAGTATCCCTGAAAAACAAATGGAACGATCGCAGCTATTGCAGAAATTAATACACGACGGGGTTCATCAGATTATTAAAAAAGACCAGAGTGGTAAATACCATTTCAATAGTGCGTTTAGGAATGCGGATTGCCTGAAAAGGCGTTTAGACCAACTGCCAAAAAATATATACGGCGATTTATTGGAACAAGAAACAGAAGTGATTCTAAGCATTTATGAAGCCGTTTTCGATCACCAGTCGTTTACCGGGAGATCCGGAACTTTTTTCGGATACGAAGGGTTGGGGAGTATTTATTGGCACATGGTTTCAAAACTTTTATTAGCCACACAGGAATCTTATTTTGCAGGGGTGAGAAACCAGGAAGATCCTGCGGTTGTAGGAAAAATCAAAGATCATTATTACGAAATAAAAGCAGGTATCGGATTATATAAGTCGCCTGAACTGTATGGCGCATTTCCAACCGACCCTTATTCCCATACGCCGGGTAATGCCGGAGCTAAACAACCCGGACTTACCGGACAGGTAAAAGAAGACATTATCTCGCGACTTGGTGAATTTGGCGTCTTTATCCGTCAGGGGGTTATTACGTTCTCACCGTCGTTGCTCAATTCTGACGAAATACTCCAAAGCGAACAGTTTTTTCGTTACTACGACATCAACGGTAGCGAAAATACGATTGCGTTGTGCGCTCATCAACTGGCTTTTACCTTTTGTCAGGTTCCCGTGGTTTACCATTTTGGGGCTGAGCAAAAGATCGTAATCGAATATTCAAACGAACAAAAGAACGAAATCGCCGGTTACAGGGTCGATCCTGCCACAAGCGAAAAAATATTTAAACGAACGGGGGAAGTAAAATCCATCCGGGTTTATTCAACTTACTGCAATAATCAATAAATAAAAGATATGGCTATGTCATTTAGAAGCGAAAAATTGTTATCCCTTGCAGGAGAGGACTTTAGTAGCAAATCACGCAAAGAACTGAGCCATTTGGCCGAGGTTTGTTTCAAAAACGGTATCCATGGGTTGTGTTACAGCGCCTATAGCGACGATCAGGAGCCTGGTTCGATAATTACTGCAGAACAAATCAGGCAGCGGATTGCGATTATAAAACCATTTACCAGGTGGATTCGCACATTTTCCTGTACCGACGGAAATGAACTGATCCCCGGAATTGCCAAAGAGAATGGGTTGAACGTAATGGTTGGTGCATGGTTGAGCGACGATAAAGAGAAAAATGAGGAAGAGATTGAAAACCTGATAAAT
>RZYP01000092.1 GCA_009930275.1 Negativicutes bacterium | reverse complement strand
CTACGCTAGAGGAAGTCAGAGGGTTGGAGTGAGGAAAGTTGCTCTCTATTCCTCGGGCAAGTTTGCTCTAGTGAATGAAATGAACGGTTGTGAAAAAATCTTCTACAACCGCTACGCTAGAGGAAGTCAGAGGGGTGCAGAGATGGATGATTACTCTCTATTCCTCGGGCAAGTTTGCTCTAGTGAATGAAATGAACGGTTGTGAAAAAATCTTCAACCACCCGTTCCTGTTAGTCACTGGAGTACACGGAGGACGGAGGACGAGCCCGAAATTTTATTTTTCAACCATTGAAAGTTATTATGCCTACTTGGCAGCGGGCTTTCAACCATTGAACTGTGTTGCTGGTGGGAATACGCCAGCCCTTTTCTGCTTCGCTCCGAGCGGACGTTTTTAGGGGTGGGTTCAGCCATATAAAAATTAATTTCGTTGCAATAACGGAAAAATACAAAAACAGTGTAATGCAAGAACAAGCTATGACCCCATATTTTTGGCAAAGCAATCAAGCGATGGATCTGCAACAACGAATAAATTATTATTTCCAACGCCTATAAATTTATGCGAAAAATAATCGAATGGAAAATCGGAGTGAAGACGAGAACCGTTTGTATTTGGATGGAAAGTGAAGTTATCAATTATATCGTGAAAAATATGTGGTGATTTATATGGCAAACAACAAATCAAAATCAGACTGAAAGGTTATTGTTATGAGAGCAATTGCACCATCAATAACATTACAATTTAATCAGTATGTCCGTAAACATATTGCGGCGGGAAAATCGATAATATCACTAGGTCTTGGTGAGGCCGAAGTCAATACACCTCCCCACATAGTTGAGGCCGGTGTGAAAGCATTGCGAGACGGCCGAACTCGATATTCCAATTCGATGGGATTGCCAGCGTTGCGGGAGGCTCTTGCGGTAAAGCTAAGAGATCACAACAGCATACCTGCAAAAGCGGATGAAATAATCGTAACGCCAGGGGCGAAAAATGCGCTTTATCTTGCATGCCTAGCTCTTTTAGAGCCAGAGGACGAAGTGATTCTGATTCGCCCTTGTTATGTGAGTAACGCGCCGATTCTTGAACTGGCGTTGGGTGGCGTTGTTATCCGTGACGTAAATCTAAAACTCCCGAACTTCGACATGGATTTAGAAAAAATACAAGAGGCGGTTAACGACAAATCAAAGATTCTTTTTTTAAATTCACCAAACAATCCCTCTGGGCGAATGATTAAAGAACACGATTTAGACTTTTTGGTCAACCTTATGACAAGATATCCGAATCTCTATCTCTTATCAGATGAAGTGTATGATGCGATGGTAATGCCCGATAAGAAACACCTATCGCCTGCTTCAATAGAATCTATACGTGATCGAGTGCTTACGGTTGGCGGCTTCAGCAAGACTTACTTTATGACTGGGTGGCGAGTTGGGTATTTGCATGCACATGCGGATTTGATTAAAAGTGCATTGCTAATTCACCAGCATATAAACACAAATACGGCCGAATTTGTTCAGTATGCCGCACTGGCTGCTTTGGAGGGACCTCAGGATAGTGTAATAGAGTATGTTAAAAAACTAGAGAAGCGGCGTGAGGCATATGAGTCAGCAAAAAGTAAAAACTCAGTTCTGTCTGGAACCATGTTTGAGGGCGGCTATTTCTCCTTTATCAATGTATCGGCATCTGGACTGGATGGTGACGCATTTGCTGTGCGGCTTTTGGCAGAAGAAAATGTTGCAGTTGTCCCAGGCGCATCTTTCGGGAAAATAGGAACAGACTACTGCCGGTTATCATTTGTAAACAGCACGGAATTATTCAATGAGGGACTAATGCGAATTGTGCAAATGCTTAAGCGGATGAAAGAGGAAAGATGAAATATAAATGTGTGCTAACGCGAAAGTTCTGGCCAACTGATATTGAATATCTCCGAGAAAGAGTTCCGCGTGAAATAGAATTCATTTGGCCTGATCCTTGGTCTGACGACGACTTGACCATTTTTGCTGCGGATGCAGACGTTTTTTTAGGTTCTCTTCCTGAGCGCGCTCTGTTCGACCGAGCACCAAAACTAAAATTCGTACAAATTCCATGGAATGGTCTAGATTCCATGGATTTGACTCCATACAAGGATCTGGCAGTGCCGATTTGTAATTCGCACGGTAATGCAGAATCTGTTGCTGAGTTGGCACTTTCTTTATTACTTAGCATTTTGAAGCTTATTCCACAGCATGATCGCGACATGCGCCGTGGTAACTGGCGACGACCGGGGGCTGGGGATTGTCAATTTCCGGTTATGCTGAGGGGGCGTAAGGTCGGCTTGTTGGGATATGGACATATTGCTAAATGCCTTTGTGATTTACTTAATCCATTTCATGTAGAAATTCAGGCATTGGCCAATACAACGCGCATAGAGGATGGACTCTCAATCAGTTCCATAAATGAATTGGATGCTATCTGTCACTGGGCCGATATATTGGTTAATACACTACCCCTAACTAGAGAAACGAACAACTTGATTGGAAGGCATCAGTTTGACCAGATGACTGACCAAACATTCATTATAAATGTTTCACGGGCGCAGGTTATTGATGAAAAAGAGCTATACAAGGCACTGTCTGAAAAACGGATTGCAGGAGCCGCTCTCGATGTCTGGTATGCTGATCCTCCAAGAGGGGCAATGAGTTCCCCATGCGGTCACTATTCATTTGAAGAATTTGATAATGTGGTTTTATCTCCTCACCGGGGGGGGATGATTAGAGGAGAATTGCCTCATATGAAAGATGTGGTAACCAATCTGAATCGGTTAGTGGCCGGACAACCACTGATCAATATTATTAATTTAGAAAAAGGCTATTAAGAATGGACAAAATCCAAAAGGAAAACAGGAATCGTAGATTAGTGCAGTATATTTTTGGATCGAAAATATTTAGTTTCCCATCTACATATAAATTAAGAATTAAAGCGTATAGAAGAATATTTGATATTGGTGAAGGGCTGACCATAGAAGATGGTGTTTTTTTGTATAGGCCACATAAAGAACTCTCCGGAGAATTAAAGATAGGTGAAAACGTAGTGTTAGCGAAGGGTGCAATGATTGACTATTCTGGGGGGGTGACAATTGAAGATAACGCTGGTCTAAGTGAAAGTGCTTTAATCATAACACATTCGCATGACTTGTTTAATCCTCGATCAAAGACGTTTTCTGTAAGTGGTTTGTTGATATGTGAAAATGCGTGGCTTTGTGCGCGTTCAATAGTAATGCCCGGCATCACAAGAATCGGGAAAAGTGCGATTATATCAACGGGTTCTGTTGTATATGCTGATGTTCCAGACTACGCGATTGTTCGGGGAAATCCAGCAAAAGTTGTTGCTATTGTACCTCCAGAATCTAGAAGTATAATGGCGACGGATGAAGTTGGAAATATAAATGTCTAATTTGGATGTAATTGTAAAATAGGAAATAAAATTTACAATGAATTGTGCAATTTCAAAAATAAGTTATTATCTGCCTGAAAAAACAATTAATAATCAGGATTTCGCAACAATATTCAAAAAATGGGACGCAGATCAGATTGAAAAAAAGGTGGGAATAACACAACGTCACATTGCCGCAGAAAATGAGACAGCATTAGATATGGCGGTAAAAGCGGCCGAGAAACTATTTGAGAGTTACAACCGCAAGAAGGTTGATTTTATTCTTTTCTGTACGCAGAGTCCTGATTATAGACTGCCTACGTCTGCTTGTATAATACAGGAGCAGTTGAAGTTGCGAAAAAATATAGGTGCCTTGGATTTTAATCTTGGTTGTTCTGGTTATATTTATGGATTGTCTTTGGCTAAGGGGTTGATTGCTACGGGAGCGGCCCAGACAGTACTTTTGTTGACAGCGGAGACATATTCAAAATATATGCACATGGATGACAAGGTGAACAGAACGATTTTCGGAGATGCGGCAACTGCTACAATAATTGAGATATCTGATTCAGGCAGCATAGGTGAGTTTGTTTTCGGAACTGATGGAACCGGTTTTGATAAACTGATCATTAGAAATGGAGGAGCAAGAAATCCGATTATAACGTGGGAAGATCCGGGGGCATGGCTCTATATGGATGGTCCCGAAATTTTTAATTTCACAATTGCTACCGTCCCGTCAATGTTTAAAGAGGTTGTAAGAAGAAATGGAGAGATCGTAGAGTCGTTGGACTATGTTATTTTTCACCAAGCCAACGCGCTTATGCTTAATTTTCTGAGGAAAGCAAGCGAAATTCCAAAAGAAAAGTTTTATTTGAATATGCGGGAAACGGGAAATACTGTTTCAAACACTATTCCAATCGCATTAGCGAATTGTGTGAAACAAAGTCATGTTATGAGTGGTAATAAGGTTGTTTTACTTGGGTTTGGTGTGGGCTTGTCTTGGGCTGGAACAGTCATCGAAATAAAATAGGAGAGTATAATGCAAAAAGAAGAACTTAAATTAAAAATTGCAGACATCTTAGATATTGAATCTTCTGACATTATTGACAAAAGAGATTTCAATTTTCAACTGCATTTAGATTCTATGGCGATACTTGGACTTCTGGCATTCGTAAACGAAAAATTTTCTGAAAATGTTAGTGTATCTGAATTGCGAAAATTGACCACATTACAAAGCTTAATAAATCTTATAGGTTCTGGAAATTTCGAGGATTGATGGATAATATCTTTTCATTAAAAAATAAGCGAATAATAGTTAGCGGAGCATCATCTGGTATCGGTTTGGCTTGTGCGCAAATGATTGCTTTGAGTGGGGGGCAGGTTATATTAGTTGCCCGTGATTTGAATCGGTTAAATAGTGCGCTTAAAAGTTTATCAGGCAGGGGTCATGTTTCGCTATCATTGGACATTACGGATTTTGATGTGATTCAATCCATATTAGCAGATCAGGCGAATGACCAAAGAATTGATGGTTTGGTTTGTTGTGCCGGTGTTCAACAAACCTTACCTCTTCGATCAATGTCAGCAGATAGGTATGCGAAAATGTTTAAGATCAATGTAACTGCTTCATTGGAAATGGCTCGTGTTGTTACTCGAAAACGTGTATTCAGTGAAACGGGAGGGAGTATCGTTTTTTTGTCGTCCATTATGGGATTATGCGGCAAACCCGGGCTGGCAGCGTATGCTGCGTCTAAGGGAGCTTTAATATCTGCTGCAAAGTCTATAGCTATTGAACTGGCACCAAGGAAAATCCGTGTTAATTGTATAAGTCCTGGGCACATTTTGAATACAGGGATGTCGAGCGAAATAGAATCAATACTTTCTGACGAAAGAAAAAAGGCAATAGATATGGAGTACCCTTTGGGATTGGGGCAACCGAAAGATGTGGCCTCGTCTGTTGTATTTTTCCTTTCCGATGCTGCACGTTGGATTACAGGAACAAATCTAATTGTTGATGGAGGATATTCTGCATAAAAGAACAGGGATGAAGAAAATGCGCATAAGGTAACAATTTGACTGAGGATAATCCGTGATGAATATGATAAAGGTGTAAAAATTTACCACAGCTCGGGCGTGCTTTGATTTACAAATTATTTCATGTGATTTTCACCAACAGAAAGGTTGTAGCATGCGATACTCTACGATTCCTTAATTTATGGGAGAAAGAATTTATCTTCGGGGATTGGAAAAAACTGATTTGAAAGTACGTCCCGAATGGTTCAATGATCCAGATATCAATCACACTCTCCTGATGAAACTTCCTATTTCTGATGCCACAACCTCAGATTGGTATACTCGTATTCTTCCATTGCAAAACAAGACCAGAGTTGATCTTAGCATCTGTGATAAACAAACGGATCGGGTTATTGGTATGACGGGATTGTTGCAAATAGACCTTGTGCACCGACATAGCCAATTTTACATAACGATTGGCGAAAAAGAGTATTGGGGCAAAAGATTTCCTGATGAAGTCATTCCAAGAGTTCTTTGGTTGGCATTTGTACAGTATGGATTAAATAAGGTGTATCTCTGGACAATAAATGTTAATGCACGAGCAAGGCACGTGTATGAAAGGAACGGTTTTCGGAATGAAGCGATAATGAGAGAGCACTATTTTTGCAGAGGAAAGCTGCAAGATATTCATCAGCACGCCATTTTACGTAGGGACTGGGAGATACAAATGCACCAAACAGGGAATGTCTTCGAAGTAATGAGATCACAGTGAATGTTTTATTAACTAGTGTCGGTCGCCGCAGTTATCTTGTGCGGTATTTCCAATCTGCCTTGCGGGGGCGTGGTAAGGTGGTGGCCACCAATTCAGCGATGGATGCCCCTGCGATGTTGTCGGCTGACGGCGCGTATGTGGTGCCAATTGCGTCGGACGATCGGTTTTTGGATCGTATGCTGGATATTTGTCACATTGAGCGCATTGGCTTGCTGTGCTCCCTGCACGATTGGGAGGCACCCTTTTTAGCAGCCCATCTGGAGGAATATGAGCGGGTTGGGGTGCAGATGGCAGTGTCTAATTCAGTAGTGATTCAGACTTGTTTGAGCAAATGGCAGACAGCGAAATTCTGCGCCAAACATCAGCTACGGTTTCCGTGTACTTATTCAAATGTTCAAGATGCTTTGACGGCAATCAAAAACGAGGTGATCCGCTTTCCCTTAATAATCAAACCCGCTTGTGGGCAGGGTTCAATAGAATTATACCGTGTACAAGATGCACATGAGCTCGAAATCTTCTATGCATATGCAACAACCAAGCTAAAGAATTATGCAGCCAATGGCTTGCTTGATGCGGATCGTGGTCACGGTGTGCTGATTCAAGAGATGATTAACGGAGCCGAATACGGACTTGATGTCGTACATGATTTACATGGTCGGTTTGCCGCGTGTTTTGTGAAACGGAAACTAGCCATGCGAGCGGGAGAAACTGATGTTGCCGAGACAGTCAATAGTCCAGAACTCGAAGCATTTGGACGACGTATTGGTCAGGCATTGGGTCATGTTGGCATGTTGGATGTCGATGTTATGGTGGACGAAAAAGGGCCATGTCTCTTAGAGCTCAATCCCCGTTTCGGAGGGCATTATCCTTTTTCTCACATGGCCGGCGCTGATATCCCAGCTGCCTTTGTTGCCTGGGCGGAAGGGCGAGAGCCAGAGCCAGCGTGGCTACGGACTACACCCGGAGTGCGGTGCGCCAAAGATATCGCTTTGGTGCAGATGAAATGATGGATAGCTGGTATAATTTTTAAAATGAGACATCTAGTGAATGATATACTCGATAAAATCAATGCCAAGGTGGAAACAGTAGAGGATTTCTCTCTATTATCGAATTCTCCTTTGCTTAGTGTCTGGGTGGTAGTCTATAACCACGAGGCTTTCGTACGACAAGCATTAGACAGCATTCTGATGCAGAAGGTTACTTTTGATTACGAGATAGTGATCGGAGAGGACAGGTCGACGGATCGCACGAGAGATATTGTGATCGAATATCAACACCTACACCCCGACAAGATCAGACTCCGCCTCGCCCGAGAGAACCTGTACAGTCAAGGTCTTAAGCCTGGTATTGGAGTGCTTGCAGTCAGCCGCGGCAAATACATCGCTATGCTGGAAGGCGATGATTACTGGACGGATCCGTTGAAATTGCAGAAGCAGGTGGATTTTCTGGAGGCGCATCCGGATTATTCGTTATGTGGGCACAATACGAAGATTATTTATGAAAATGATGGAGGGCGTGTGGAGTATTTTCGACCGGCTCGTTCGTCCCAAACAAAGACGGAACTAAATATGGATGATATGATCGTTGATTTTCAT
>RZYP01000091.1 GCA_009930275.1 Negativicutes bacterium | reverse complement strand
ATGAAATTCGTAGGCGGTATGTTTGTTCGTTTTGTGTTGAACACGGTGTATAAGGAGGATTTTAAAGATGAGCAATAATAATAAATCAACCACTAATAATCCTTTCGATATATTCGTTATCGGCGCACGCAAAGGTTTTACTGTCGCTACGCAGAATCTCTTGCCAAATGTTTTAATGGCTTATACTATTGCCCAAATACTGACTATTTTGGGTGTTATGAAATTTCTCGGCAATGTTTTTGGACCGGCAATGGCATTATTTGGTTTGCCGGGCGAAGCTATTACTGTCTTACTGACAGCATGGCTTTCCTCCTCTGCAGGCACCGGTATAGCGGTAAGCCTTCTCAGCAGCGGTACAATCGATGGCACACACGCAACCATTTTGCTCCCTGCTATTTTCCTTGTTGGGGCACAGCTTCAATACATGGGCCGTCTGCTCGGTGTTGCCGACGTTCCTAAAAAATACTGGCCTCTTCTGATGCTGACCAGTATTTTGAATGCCTGTATTGCTATGCTCGTTATGAGATTTTTTGCTTAAACTGCGTTTTTCTTTGCTTAAGCACAAAGTGGGACAAAGGGGACTGGCCCCTTTGTCCCATGGACCGCAAGGACCTTTTTGTCCTTGCGGTTTTCTTTTTGTTCAACGGGTGTCCAACAGGGACGGTTTTTTTGAACATCTTGGGAAATGGTCTTCAAAGAAGAAAAAAGAGCGAAATCGGCACAAAAGCTGGCAGGAACAACGCTTTTAAGCGTCGAAGTTAGCACTATTTATAGTGCTTTCTAAATGCGCAAAGGGCGGGTGCTTTGATGAAGCTTTATGTGGGAATTATGGACTTTGACTTATTTCAATCTCTGAAGGAGACGAAGTGTTCAGAGGTCAATTTTTGGCGTCCGAGCGGCAACACCAATTTCAAAGCATTGAGCAGGGGAGAGCTCTTTTTATTCAAATTGCACAGCCCCTATAATTGTATCGTCGGCGGCGGATTTTTTCAGGCGTTCGACGTCCTGCCGACTTCACTCGCTTGGGAGGCTTTTGGCGTTAGCAATGGCGCTCTTAGCTGTAACGCTATGATTGAGAGGATATATAAGTACAGGAAAACGGACAGATTTGCCGAACCGGATCCGTCAATCGGCTGCGTCGTGCTTTCTTCAGTCTTCTATTTTGATGAGGGGGATGAGATCCCGGTTCCCGACGATTGGAGCAACAGGATCGTTCAGGGTAAACTTTATGAAACTAGTGACGCGAAGGGCGTTGCCCTTTATGAACAGATACAAAGCAGGTTGAGCAGGCAGGAGTGCAGATATTATCAAGATACTCTGATAGCGCCGGAAATAGGGTATGGACATTTTAAGATGCTTGTAATAGAAGCTTACAAAAGGCAGTGCGCTGTTTCGGGGGAGAAAGCGGCTCCGATCCTGGAGGTATCGCAAATCAGACCGAGCAGGCTAGGCGGCTTGAAGGATCCTTGCAACGGAATTCTTTTGCGGAGAGACTACCGCACATTGTTTGACAGGGGCTACCTGACGATTACCCCGGATTTTCTTGTGCAGGTCAGTAAAAGGGTAAATGAGGATTTCGGCAGAGAAACCTCGTACAATGAATTACAGGGACGCAAGATTATTTTGCCGGGCAATACGGAAGAATGGCCTTCAAAAGCCTATCTGGATTGGCACAATAAGCGTGTTTTTTTGGGATAAAATAGTAATGACACAAAAAAGCTATCTCCGAGCAGGTTCTGGCAATCTGCTCGGGATAGCTTCTATTTATGTGGGATGCTATTTTTTGAAAAGTATTTTATAGGTTTCCTGGATTCTTTCATGATGGATTTTAGTAGGATCGAAGTTTAAAATCTTGAAGGTAATTTGAATGCAGAAGCCGATGGCTAAAGCAGAGATAATCGTACCGATGCCGACGAGGCCACCGAGATACCAGCCGATAATTACGGCTGTCAGTTCGATGCTGCCGCGGCAGACGCCGATGGGCAGTCCGGTCTTACGTGTCAGCAGCACCATTAACCCGTCGCGGGGACCGGCGCCGAAGGCTGAAGCTATATAAAAATAGCTGCCGAGGGCGATGATGAAAAGCCCTGAAACCAGCATCAAAATACCGAAAAACATGTTGCCGGCTACCGGCAGGAAGTCAAGAAACAAGATTAAATCAAGTACAAGTCCGATGACGATCATGTTGGCGATAGTACCGATGCCGACGTCTTCGCCGCAAAACGCGGTTACCAGTAAGATGAAGAGGCCAACGATAATCGAGATGGTGCCGATACTGTAACCGAAGGTCTTGGCCATGCCTACATGCAGGACTTCCCACGGCGCAAAACCGATTTGGGCGTTGAGCGTGAAGGCTATGCCCAGAGAATACAAGAAGAGACCGATATTCAAAATAATCAAGCGCTTTATAAATTGTTTGGTCATGTATTACCCCTGAAGTTGTAGAATGTGAAGCTATGCTAATAATTATATAGGGAATGACCGCGAAGTCAACCAGTCATGGGTGACCAATAAATAAATAAGAAAAAAGCCGGCTCTTTTTAAAAGAACCGGCTTTCATCAAAAGTGTTTAAGCTGTTTTTTTGCGGAATAATAGGTAACCTACTATTAGAGGCAAGAAGCACAACGCAGCACCAATGCCAAGTACAGAAGTTATGGAAGTCATGAAAAGCATTGGAATAAACGCCGGTGCTGTCCCGAATACCGGAGTGAAGAGCGTTGAGCCAACGCCTTGCGCATCAGGCGCGCTGGACTTGCCTTCGGGATCGACGCAACGCACGAGAGCCAAACCGGTAGGAACGGCGCCGGAAGCCATGCCAAACAGGCAGCAAGCTTTTTCAAACCATTCATGAGCACACAATCTTTTGCAGAAATAAATGGCCATCCACATGGTGATAGCAAGAAGTACTACGCTGTAAATGATGATCGGGAATAAGAATTCTGTAACCAGGCTGAGCTTGATTGTGGCTACTGCAGAGATGATGACCAAGTCAAGCGTCATGCCTGAAATAGAAGAAACAGTGCCTTTGTCAATGAACCCGGTAAGATTGAACTTGTGCATAATCAACCGAATTACGGTGGCGCCTAGCATGCCGTGTACTAAGGCAGGAACTTTACCAAAGAAGGGTGCAACCAAGCTTAAAGCGGCAAGGAGCTTCGAGCCGACGAGGATACAGGCCATAATCATTGATAATTGAAAGACAAGGGCGTTGATGCCATTTGGAGAGGTCTTGACCAAGCCAATAGGTTTTTGCAGTTCTTTCGGTAAGACGCCACGGAGGGTAGGGTCATCGACGCCTTCAACAGGCACTTGTGTATAGGAAGCATAGCCCTTGCGAATGCCCCAGTTGACCATAACGATACCGACTGTAACTGCGGCCATCAAACCAATTGTAGATAAAATCATGCCAAGGCCGAAATTGCCCTCGACGCCTAACTTATCAAATGTTGCGCCAGCGGCACTAGCTGTGCCATGACCGCCCCAGAAGGAGAACACTCCCATTGTTCCCCAGCCGTCAGGCAGTGCCGGCCAGAATTTTTGTAAAAGGATGCCAAGGGGGACGCCAAATAGTAATTGTGCACCATAAACTGAGATAATTACCATCGTGTAATCAATATAATTTCTGATTCTGCTTTTTTCAAAAGTTATGCCGTAAACAATGCAGGTAAGGACTACGCCAATCAAAGTGCCGGAGAGGCTGCCCATAGACTTTGGTATGTTGACCAGACCGAGTACTTGCTGACCGGCAATGAGCGCGAGAAAGCCGCCAATCATAGAAGTAGGAATATACAAACGCTGTAAGGGTTTAAAAAACTCACGTAAGATGAAGCCTAGAATCATAAAAACCGAAATAATTTGGATATCTACTAATAAAGATGCTACTGTCATTAGAACTACCTCCTTATGATTATCGCATAAACGTTGAAACAGGGGGGTGGCCATATATTTAACAGACTAGTATTTAGAAATTCATTTTAAAGATTATTTAACGAGGTCTTGGCAGCGACCGGCTTTCAAGATAAAGCTCTCAGTGGTGCGCCCAGCCAGGTGCTGAGCGAGTTTTGCCGTTTCAATGGCGTCAAGCAGGTCAATATTTGTTTCAATAGCCATTTCCTGGAGCATATGGACAATATCTTCGGTTGCGACATTTCCAGAAGCACCGGGAGCAAAGGGGCAGCCGCCGAGCCCTGCAAAGGAACCATCGTAGGTTGTTATGCCTGCCTGCATACCGGCCAATATATTGGCAAGAGCCATGCCGCGGGTATTATGAAAATGCAGAATCCATTTTACTTGTGGATATTTAGCTTTAAGTATGCTGCAAAGCTCATAAACTTGCTTGGGGTTTGCCATGCCCGTCGTATCAGAAAGGGAGAGTTCCGTTATTCCTAGAGCGAGTAATTCCTCGACTACATTTTCCACCTGCTCAAAGGGAACCTTGCCCTGGAAGGGGCAGCCAAAAGCGGTAGAGATGGCACCGGACAACTGTAGTTTATGCTGCCGGGCATATTCTGCGCAATCCTTAAAGCCATGGATAATTTCGGCAGGCAGCTTATTTAAATTGCTTAAGCAGTGTGCTTCGCTGGCTGAAACAGTAAGTTTTGTTTTAGTTACGCCGCACTCGTGGGCGCGTTGAACTCCTTTAAGATTGGCGACTAAGGCTCGGAATTCAATGCCGCTTGATTTTGGCATAAGTTTTGCCAATTTATCAGTGTCAGCCATTGCCGGAACGGCTTTGGGACTAACGAAAGAGCCGATTTCTATTATTTTAATGCCGGATTTAATTATACTATTAAGCAATGAAAGTTTTTCTGGAAGTGAAAATAATCTTTTCTCGTTTTGCAGTCCATCGCGCAATCCAACTTCGCAGATCGTAACCTTTTCTGGCAGTTCCATTTTCCACCTCTTCGTTTCATGATTAGCGACTGCTATTTATCTAATTCCGGATCGTAGAATTCACCGAATAACTCTTCGGGGGAAGGCATATCTTCCGGTATAGGAGTGGAAACCCAAGTGGTATTCATGTAATGTTTCAAACAAATGTTTTCCGATATGATATTGCCGCCCCAAGTTCCACAGCCAAGAGAAGAAGTCATCGGCATACCGTTGGTGGCGGAGCCGGCATTAGCTTTAGATTGTGCCTGTCTTACCATGATACGGCTGACTGGGGCAACCATGGCCAAACGGTGGATATGGTCCTCATCAAAAGAGTAGATGCCGCAGGAATGTCCTTTGCCGCCTACATCATAAATTTTGTGCATGGCCTCCAAGGCGTTTTCAAATTCTCCTTCATATTTATGAACTGCCAGCAAGGTGGTTAATTTTTCGCTGGAGAAGAAGTGGTCTTTCCCAATGCCGTCGCCGAGCACATAGATAAATTTTCTGTCATCCGGTATTTTAAAACCGGCAGCCTTAGCCAATTCTTGCGGGGGGATGGCAACCGTATCTGCCAAGCGGTGGCCCTCTTCGTCCCACATTACTTTTTTAAGTGCTTCGCGTTCTTCGTCGTTAGCTAAATAACCGCCCTCAATTTCAAATTGCTTGATAACTGCATCATAGATTTTATCAGATACAATGACGTTGCCGTCGGCAGAACAGCCAGAACCGAAGTCAGAAGTTTTGCTGAGCATTGTATTGTGGCAGGCGGCTGCAACATCGGCTGTTTCGTCAAAAATCATTGTTGAATTTCCTGCACCGGAACCATAGGCAGGAGTCCCGGAACTATAGGCAGATTTAACCATATCTTTTCCGCCTGTGGCGATGACAAGATCAGCGCGTCGCATTAGTTCTTTTGTCATAGGAATGCTTGGCAGTGTGATGCATTGAAGTATATCTGCCGGCGCACCCTCTTTTTCCAAGGCTTCACGCATGATGCGGACTGTTTCAAAGGTTGTCTTTTTCGAGCGTGGATGCGGTGAAAAAATTACGGCATCACGAGCCTTGATGGCGTAAACTGCTTGACCGCCCGGGGTCAGGTCCGGATTCGTTGTTGGTACGAGTGAAGCAATGATTCCTACTGGTTTTGCATATTTAACTATTCCTTTTTCAGGATTTTCTTCGATGATGCCGACGCTTTTTTGGCGAAGTGCGTCGCGTAAAATGCCGCGGATTTTAAATCTCTTACCTTGGCGGGAGACAGGGTCGCCTAATTTGCTCTCTTCAATGCCCATATCTACTAACTTTAAAAAAGTTTTTTTGTTGGTGACAGCCCATGCAACGGCTTGGCATAAACGGTCAAGCTTTTCCTGAGGGTAAGTTTCGATGATGCTCTGCGCTTTGCGCGCTTTTTCAAATAAATCGTCCAATTCTTGCAGCTGTTCTTGGGAAATTTCGTTTGCCATAATACAACAACTCCTTTGCTAGCTGATCTTTTAAAATAATCAATTCATCCAACTGCATTGTATCCTTTAGAACTTTTTCAGTCTAATACTTAAATTTAATCAGAATTATAGAGAAATTCTATTGAAGAAAGAATATTAGTTTGATAGTATGAAAATAGTAACGGAAAAGCGAACAGTTAAATAAGGGAGCAGGAGATTATTATGACTCTTATGCAGTTACAATATTTCAGGGTGTTGGCTAAAGTTTTGCACTATACCAAGGCTTCGCAGGAACTACATATTTCTCAGCCTAATTTAAGTTACGCCATTGCGGAACTTGAGAAAGAACTGGGTGTAAATTTGTTTGAAAAGGTAGACAAGAAAATAAAATTAAGCCAGTATGGAGAATATTTTCTTACTTACGTTGAGCAGGCTCTGGATATTATGGAAGATGGCGTAAAAAGAGTAAGAGCAATAAAAGGTGCTACTTCGGGAGAAGTACATTTAGGTTATATCTACAGTTTGGCGGCTTCGCTGATACCGAGTGTCATAGAGGGTTTTCAAAAAGAAGGGGAAAATACTGGGATATCTTTTAAATTCAAGCAAAACCTGCAAAACAATCTTTTAGAAGACCTTAAAACAGGGAAAATTGATTTGGCATTTTGTGTTGAAGAAGATTCCGCGACGGTTTCTATTCCGATATTCGAGCAAGAATTGTTTTTAGTAGTTTCTAAAGAGCATCCCTTGGCAGACAGAGAGGAAATTGAAATAGCTGAAGTTGCTGATTTGCCTTTTGTCCTGCTACATAAGGACAGCGGCCTAAGAGCTCTCGTAGTGAGAGAATTTGAAAAACGAGGGTTTTCACCAAAGGTTGTTTTTGAGGCGTATGAATGTAATGCCACGCTCCAATTTGTTTCCTTGAATTTTGGCGTTACCATTATCCCCGGTGTTCCGGGAATTGAGTATTCGCCGGTTGCAAAAATTAAAATAAAAACGCCAGGCTTTAAACGCAAAATTTATCTTTCCTGGATGAACAAGAGGACGCTTATACCACCGGTTCGTAAGGTGAGGGATTATATACTGGACAATTTCAACGTTGGTGGGAGCAGTGCAAACGAAATACAAGAAAAATTACATAAGAGATGAGAACAAGAAAAGGCTTCCCATTTTGGGAAGCCTTTTCTGCAAGTTGTTATGAGTTGAGAAATTTAAAGCTTTAAAAAATATTCGTAGAATTTCAGATCATTGGTCAGTTCAGGATGGAAGCTGGTGGCGAGCAGGCGGCCTTGTTTCGCCGCGATAATTCTGCCGTCGCGCTCAGCAAGCACTTCAACTCCAGTGCCGACAGCCTCAATCCAAGGTGCACGGATAAAAACCAAGGGAATTGGTTTGTTACAGATGGCGGGAATTGCCTGCTCACAGCGGAAACTGTCAAGCTGGCTGCCATAAGCGTTGCGTCTTACTTTAATATTCATCAC
>RZYP01000090.1 GCA_009930275.1 Negativicutes bacterium | reverse complement strand
CCAGGGCATAGAATTCTTCACGGCATTACGCCGATTGGGGAAACCCTCCTGGCTGCTTCAGTACAACGACGAAGTCCATAACCTGCGAAGAAGAGCCAATGCCAAAGACCTGAGTATCCGCCTGGAACAGTTTTTCAACCATTACCTGAAAGGCGCCCCCATGCCTGTCTGGATGAAAGACGGTGTTCCCGCCACCCTCAAGGGCATTGACTGGGGATATGAGCTGACGGAAGAATGATTTCACTGTGGCTGCAGCCGGTACCTATACAGTGCGATCATCACTTTAAAACATTGTATTCTTGTTCCGTAACAGGTTCCAGCCAAACAGCACCACCTAAATCGGTATTCAAACTAACTGCAATGTGTGCAAAATCACTATCTGGGGCGGCACCATGCCAATGAACAATATTTGGCGGTATTTCCACATAATCGCCTTTTTGCAGCAATTGGGCTGGTTGGCCTTTTGCCTGGTAATATCCTTTACCTTCAGTGATAAAAAGGATTTGGCCACCCGGATGTGAATGCCAGTTAGTCCGTGCACCAGGTGCAAAGGTTACATTACCAAAACTGGCATGTAAGGCAGTGTCTTTGGCTCCCATCATGTTCAACCACACTGTGCCGGTAAAGTTCGGACTGTTTAATAATTCACCCTTAGAAAAGCAAGGTTCAGTTTGCGTCACGGGTTCGTTGGTGTTTTGCCGGGTATTACACGATGCAACAAGAATCATCAAAAAAAGTAAGCTGTATCTGAATGTATGTTTCATTTAAAATGTGTTTTTTAATTTATCTATTGCTAAGAACTTCATCCAAAACAGCCTGAGCCGTCTTAGATTCTTTCTTACCAACTTGTCTTTTTATTATTTCTGCAAAATGATTTAACTGCCCGGGTGTATAACCAAGGTTCAGACAAATATTTAGATGGGAACGCAGCATGGGTTCTGCACCTCCAATTGCACTGATTACAGATATGGTTACCAACTCCCGTTCGGCAAAGGTCAAAACATTACGATCGAACATATCGGCAAACAAATGCTCTTTGAGAAAGACCTCTATTATCGGAGCAAAGATGGCATAACCGCTTTGAGTTTCGCCTAATGGCTTTCCCATTAAAGTTTCTAAATTTGCTTTTCCCCGGTCATATTTACTTATTTCATCATTAATTGGAGACGCTTCTGCACCTGTTTTATCGGTAAGGCCTTTTGCTTTTCGTTCATCAAGCACTTCCATAAAGGTTTGTAACCCCCTGATACTACGGGGAAAACCGCAATAAGCATACAGATGTACCATTATTTCCTTTATTTCATTGATGGTCAAGCCTGCATCCAGGCCATTGTTCAATGCTGGCTTTAATTGATCCAGTTCGCCTATGGCTGTGAGCGCTGCAATGGGGACAATACCTTGTTGTTTTGCGGTTAAACTCACATTCGGGCCCTCATTGTTTTGTGCATAACTTCTTGCAAAGCTGCAACCAATAATGACTATCATTATGGTAAGTAGTCTTCTGATTTTCATAATGCTAAATTCCTCCTCTTGATTGTATTTTATTTCTGGACTTAAAAGCCTTTTCTGCTACATCCAGTCTCGCTTTACGGGGATCCTGTTTGCCAACAACTTTCCCATTCAGTTCAACATCAAGTATTTCTTCGTTTTTGATAGAATAAAGCGGCCAAAGCGGCAGGTCATTCACATTTGGATTACCCGTTTTAGCAAAATTTGCCCAATAGGTATTGAGAATTTCAGCCACTTTTTCATCTTCGGCAGTTGCTTCAGAGGCACCCCATCGTGCATCGAGATTATTAAATACATAGGCAATTTCCGCACCATGTCCGGCACCATAGCGCATCCAATTCTTCATGGACTCAGGCACGTACCCGAAATGGTAAACGTAAACAGGTGTTTGGCAACCAACAAAAGCCCTTGCGGTAAACCGGGCAGGTTCAGCCCATGCCCAATCTGTGTTGAACAGAGTTTGCACCTCGGCAAATTCCTTATCTTCTGCGGGGTCATAGGCTGCTTCAGCTTCATCCTGCAATTTGCCGAAAAGTGAAAACAGTTCTTCCTTTGAATTGCTTGAATTGACAAAGTTTCCGCCAATCTCAGCACTGCAATTTCCAATTATGAGCGGAACTTTAGCCTGCCTACCTGCTTTATATGCGCTCTCGGCAGTTTCTACTACCAACTTGCCATCGAGAACCGGGCCTGAATAAATTCGTGGGCCTCCTTGTCCATTGGTTTCCTGACCTCCATCTACAATTTGCTCAACACTTAATGCACGAAGTTTGGCCAGAGCAGCTTCGTCTGTACCTTCAATACCATGTTTACGGGCAAAATTCACCCCGATGGTTTCCGCTGAAACAGGATATAAAGCATCAACATTGTATTTGCTTATTGGCCTGCCTGTAAGCACACCATCCCGTCCACCTCCCGATTGACTGATAGCTTTATGAAAAAGTCCCCGTGCCCGGGGTATGGTCAACAGCGAGTGAACAGCTACCCCTCCGGCCGATTGGCCAAAAATGGTTACATTATCCGGATCGCCACCAAAAGCAGCAATATTTTCTTTTACCCATTGCAGGGCTGCAATCATGTCCATAAAAGCATAGCTGCCTTTGGGTTCATCAGGATGTTCTTTAGTTAACGCCGGAAATGCAAAATGCCCCAAACGACCAAGCCTGTAATTAAAGGTCATTAAGATGACACCTTGTTTGGCAAAAGCATGGCCCGATAAGCCGGTACCACTGCCTCCCGTAAAACCACCACCGTGAATCCAAACCATCACCGGAAGTTTTGCATCATCTTCGGCTCTGGCAGGCAGCCATAAATTAAGGTAAAGGCAATCTTCCGATGAGCCTTCCTGAATGGTTCCTGCAGCAGCTCCCCATCCACCTTGTGCACAATTTGAACCGTACTTATTTGCATCGAAAATTCCGACCCAGGGCTTAACAGGCTGAGGCGGTCGCCAGCGAAATTCACCTACAGGTGGAGCTGCGTAGGGTATGCCTTTGAAGACAGAAATACCACCTTCTGTTATACCCTTAACTTTGCCACTCGTTGTTTGAACTACCGGACTGTTTGTTTGCTGTGCTTGCAAGCTAAAACAGCCAAATATCAATAGATAAAGAAGTGATTTTTTCACAACCTAAAAATTTAGAAATTACCGGTTGCCCATCTATCAAGCTGTTCCAGTGTAACATTAAAAAAGCGTTTATCCTTGTTCAAAGAACGCATTGTCGCCATTTCTTCATCACTCAACTCAAAGTCAAAAATATTGATATTCTCTTTGATGTGTACAGGATTAGTGGCTCCCGGAATTACAGAGAACCCTTCCTGAATATGCCAACGGAGAATTATTTGTACAATACTTTTTCCATGGGCATCTGCAATTGTCTTAATTACGGGATCGGATAACAAACCTTTATCCCCATGCCCAAGTGGATACCAACACTCTATGAATATGTTGTAAGGTTTTACCCACTCCCTTATGTCATTGCGCTGTGCGTATGGATGACATTCTATTTGCAATGCTACAGGTTTTATTTTCATACTATCGACAATGGCGTGGAAGCGTTCCTTACTTGCATCAAAATTACTGATTCCCAATGAGCGAACCTTGCCGGATGCAACAGCCTTTTCCATCTCTTTCCAGGCATTGACATAATCGCCAATCGGCTGATGTATGTAAAGCAGGTCTATATAATCTGTCTGAAAGCGTTTCAATATGGTATCTATTGATGCCAGGGTATTGCCCTTTGAATAATCGGACACCCATAATTTGCTGGCAATAAAAAATTCTTCACGAGGAATACCACTTTCTTTCATTGCTTCTCCAACAGCTCCCTCTACACGATATGCGGTGGCGCAATCCACATGGCGAAAACCATTTTTAAATGCCTCAAGACACGCCTCCTTTGCCTGCTCGTATGAAATGGCAAATGTACCTATGCCTAACTGGGGCATTTCTAAACCGTTGTTCAGATGTAACATTGGCACATATTCTTTCCCTTGTGCGTTAGCATTACTGACAATCCCAAGAAACAGGACTGTCGCCAGCAAAAAATAATTCTTAACTGTTTTCATATTTATTGTGTTTTTTGTTGTTAGTTATTTGTATTTAATGCACAGGAGGAGTCATCAATCGTGTAAATGACAATGAACCTAATTTCCATCTACCACCCTGTTTAATATACACCTCTGTAACTTCAAATGGATTGGTAACCTCGTTTCCGCCAACCACAGCCAGCAAGTCTATTCTGTTTAACAGTATGGCTGTATTGTCAATAATGTTTACCGAAACTTCGTGAATATCAGCTTTCTTATACCAAATGCCACCGCTTTTAATAATGTTGAGTTCCTGTTCGGATCCCCAGGCTCCGCCCATGTGCACAAACACAGCTTTTTCATGAAAAAGATATTTCAAGGTATCTGCATTCTTGTCGGCCATCCATTCCCACTTTTCTTTGGAGATATTTATGAGTTGCTGTTCTTCCGCCGAATTTTGAGCAAAAGATATTTGTATACAAAAGAATGCCAATACTATTCCAATGATTGTCGTTTTCATATTTTTAAATTTGTTTATAAATATTTACCAAAAAACTCCTTGAGCTTTTTCATTGCCTGATCTACATAAGCGGGAACATAATAGGTCTGAATATGGGTCGCCCCATCAATCAGGAATAATTCTTTATCCTCAGTTCCGGTTGCCTTTTCAAATGCATCCTCTGTCATGTAATAGGTATCTGCTTTGCTTCCAGCCATCATTAACAGGGGCTGATTGATTAAATACATGTTAGTGCTTGCATCAAAAGCCATCAGGTCAATCAGACTGCTTGTGGTATATCTGAAAGTGGAATTGGGGTGTGCATGGGTGCGATTGTAATAATAATGACCTTCGCGATATAAATCAAATGGCATATTGTCTGCCTGTTCATCGGTTGTTTTGGCATTGGCCGTGTATAACACTTCGCCCCCTGCGGCTTCCTGTGCCCGGGCATCAGATGCCTGTTTTAACCTCTCCTGGATAGTTGAAAGTTGTGATTCCATAAACCCATTACGCCTTACTACACCTGAATTAAACATGCTCAGGGTTGCTACTGC
This sequence comes from Negativicutes bacterium, assembly GCA_009930275.1. The sequence continues at coordinate 2,717 of RZYP01000090.1, read as the reverse complement.
TTTAAAACGTTTGTCGGTTTGGGCTGCGGCCAACGAATAACCACCTCCACCACAAACGCCCAACAAGCCAAGTTTTTCATCGTTTACCCCGGCATATTGGGTAATATAATCAGCCATACCACGAATGTCTTCAATCCTAAAGGCGGGTTTATCCACATTGCGGGGTTTACCGCCACTGGCTCCCTGATAGGAAGCATCGGCAACTATGGTGATAAAACCCGATTCGGCCAAACGCTGTGCATATAATCCGGCCACCTGCTCTTTAACGCCACCATTTGGATGCGCCACAACAATAGCAGGGTAACTCTTTGAAGGGTCATAATTTGCAGGGGTGTAAATATTTGCTGCTATTGTTATGCCATTCAAATTATAGCATACGGGTTGAATATTTACTTCACCCGGTACATTTTCGGTTATCGCATCTTCATAAACCAATCCGTAGGGATTGGAAAGTTTAGTTTGAGCTGATGCAAGCATACTGGTTGCCACAAGCATAACTGTCAATATATTATTTTTTATTTTCATACTTTCTTCTATTTATCTAATCCTTTTTCATTTAGCCATTCCGACATTAAATCGGCAATTTCTACATTGTTCAAATCTGAGAATGGAAAATGGGTATTGCCTTTAATACCTGTTTCCGGTAGATGAACCACCGTCACATCACCTCCATATTTGTTAACAGCGTCACGCCAAAGTCTGGCCATTTGCAGTCGCACGCGCCAACCATCCTGTCCGGGGTTGGCATTTGGTTCTTTTGGGATGAAATCGCCATAGTAAATAACAATGGGAATTTTTGTTAGCTTCATGAAATCCTGCATGGGAACACCAAAAGCTTCAAGTGTTCCGCCTGCGCTTGGCATGGGTTCGGGCACTTCACCTTCGGGAAACAGGAATCCACTTCCCGGTTCGTACGAAACAATTGCTTTAATATTCTGATTTTTGATTGATGTGAGCCAGCCCATACCTCCTGAATGCGAATGCGTAATCAAAATACCCTGACCAATTTTGTCAAAAAGAGCAGATACGGCTTCTGCATTGATATTTACATCAATTTCCCCTATACTTGGTGTCATACTACGGAAATACGCTTCCAGTGCTTGTTTGTCACGGGCAAATTGGACACCTTCAAAATAGTCCGGCCAAATTCCAACACGAAAAGTCCCGAACCATTGTTGTTCATCGGGAATTGGGTCAATTCGAGCGGGAACTGTGCTTCGTCCGGCATCACCTCTACGCGGTTGGTCAATAATATAAACCGGAAAATGTCTGCGTAAAAAGATATTCTGAAAGCCTTCCCGTCCATCAGGAGTAGTTTCCCATGTTTTGGAAAACTGGCCTAATCCGTGCCACATTACAAGCGGGTATTTGCGGGCATCCGCAGGAATTTGATAAAAAACATAAGCATGGTCACCATGCAATGTCTGACCTTCCGGCGTTGGATTATAAGGGTTGAAAGTACCGGGATTTGTAATTACAGAACCACCGACAGTGAAACTGCCTTGTTCATCAATAATTATGGAATTACCCTTATTTGTACATTGGGTAAAAACTAAAATTGTAACTGTGAGTATTATCAGCTTTGTTTTTTGTATTGCTTTGTTTTTTGTATTCATAGTCAAACGCAGTTTTATTTTCCAATTTTTCTTACTTTACAAAAGTAAGGCCATAAAGTAAGAAGGACTGTATATGAATTACTTTATTTATAACCATTATTACTGATGTTGTAGTTGTGCTGTTATTTCCGATAAATAAATACGTAAATTTGTATGAATAATTTATTTGAAATCAATTGGATATGATAAGCTTTGAAACAATAAGTGATTATAATGACTTCAACAATCACGAGACACTTCACCCCCTGGTAAGTGTAATTGACTTTTCGAAAGCTGAAGTACGAACAGGGAAAAAAATGTACTTCGGTCTGTATTGTATTTTTCTTAAAGATGTGAAATGTGGCGATATAATATATGGACGGAATTATTATGATTACCAGAAAGGAACATTGGTTTTTGTTTCACCCGGTCAGGTAGTGGATGTTGCCAATAAAACTGAACCCTATCAGCCAATGGGTCATGGATTAGTATTTCATCCGGATTTATTGAATGGCACATCACTTGGTAAAACCATTAATTCCTATAACTTTTTTAGTTACCAAACCAATGAAGCCCTGCACCTGTCAGATAAAGAAAGGTTATTGGTTTTGAATTTATTTTCTAAAATAAAATCGGAGTTGGAGCTTAATGTTGACAAGCATAGTAAAAAACTGATTGCCACAAATATTGAACTGTTATTAAGCTATTGTGAGCGTTTTTACGACAGACAATTCATTACACGTGAAGATGTTAATAAAGGAATTTTAGAAAGATTTGAAACGCTTTTGAATAACTATTTTCAGAGTCGCCAGACACAAAATTTCGGGTTACCGTCAGTTGCCTATTGTGCAGAGCAACTTAACTTATCTGCTAATTACTTCGGTGACCTGATAAAAAAGGAAACTGGGAAATCAGCACAAGAATACATCCAAAACAAAGTTATAGAGATCGCTAAAGAGCGGATATTTGACACTAACAAATCCATTAGTGAAGTAGCCTATGAATTAGGCTTTAAATATCCACAGCATTTTAATCGGTTATTCAAACAAAAAGTCGGATTCACTCCAAATGATTATCGTAATATGAATTAGTCGGCTTTAGCGAAAAGGCGCCCCCATGCCT
>RZYP01000347.1 GCA_009930275.1 Negativicutes bacterium | reverse complement strand
AAAGAGTTCTTTGAAATGTTGTACGGCTTATACTACAGTCCAAATATATGGCGTAGCTCTTGTTCCACCGTATCACCCCCATCTGTTATCTCGCTATTGTGATATCTGAGGATAGTGTACCCAAGTCTTGTGACGGCAATGTCGGTTCTTCTGTCTTTTTTCAGTTTTTCGACATCTGTTTGGTGATACATCCCGTCAGCCTCTATGATACAATAACATGATGGAATATAGGCATCGAAGAAGTGAAGCTCTTCATTAAAGTAGGCGGGGGGTTGCTTTATATAATTAACACCCATATCTTCGAGTTTCTTGTACAGGACACTCTCGGCGTGTGTCATATTTTCGATTAACTTGAATCTGGTATTTGACACCCATTGACTCGCTTCAAATATGTTAGATTTCGGCATCCTCATTTTCTTGCGATACGGGGTCTTCTCGAAGACGTGTTCGGGTAATGATGATTTATATCTATCCTTCTCCTTTTGAACATTGTCAATGACTATCTTCTTGGCAATATTCCTGTCTTTAAGGAAGGCGGCGTAATCATCGGCATCAAAAAAATCAACACATGACCTTATCTTGTCAATCTTGCTTTGATATCTTCCAAGCGAAAAATTGATGATTTTATCGGAATAGTCTATATGAACAAGACATTCGTACTTATATGGATTTGGCCTATATTCTTTATCCTTGAAAACACACCAATATTTGTTGTTTTTTGGTATTGCCTTAGTAATTCTGGCGAACCAACCCTTCATATCTTTATCGTCGGGGCGTATAGCGGAAAATATGGATGACAGGAATATCAATTTGCCATTATTCTCTCTCATGAAGGTGTTAACAATGTAGGACTTTGAGTTTAGGTTCATTTTATCTATGTTTGTTACTATTACTATATGTTGTTATATCTAAGATTAGTAATATTCGGGTAATCGGAGCCTGCTCGAATAGCCTGCATAAGAACCCCTACCCGTTTGTTAGACGACTTCTTAGCAGACTGAACTCGTAATGTTCGGTATAAACCTCGCCCACCCGATATTCACCTGACCATCATAATTACAGTTTGATGATTTCTCGGCTTTAAGTCCTGTAAGACTTGCGCTCGCATCCGAGAACGGTATTACTACCGCAGCTTTAGCGACCAGTGTTGCGCACCCCCTCTCTACTGGTAATAGAACAATACATCGAGCGAGATTATGACGTACAAATGTATCGAGCCGTATAATTAAAAGGTTGCCCCACCAAGATGAGAAGAGCATCCTAATGGGGCATCGGTGCAAGCACCAACCTTTATATCATTCATTTTGCATTTAGCTCTTCTCTAATATGCAACACAAATGTACAAATTAAATTTGGATTATGCAAGACTTTGCCGGAAAAAGTTATCAACAATACTAAATTGATTAGGTTGTGGGTGAGAAAGATTAAGAATGGCTTCATCATCGACAAGTGAAATGAACTGATAGCCGAATACCGTCGTCTAATGTGGTTTTAAGACGATTTAAGCCACTTTTACGTTCAAATGGTACGAGAGTTCATTCAAGAGTTGAAAGTCCATCAGAACGGCTTAAATCACCCATCCTGTTCCGTTGCCCGTTATC
>RZYP01000089.1 GCA_009930275.1 Negativicutes bacterium | reverse complement strand
TGTTCAGAATGAACCAAGATATAGGCGGCTCTTCTTGTGATATTCAGTATGCCCATTATTTCAGGTATGGTATAAACTTTCTTTTCAAGAACAGTATTATTGGCTTTGCTTTTTTTGCAATTCATAATGTTGCCTCCTCCGTCATATAGTCAAGCTCAAAGCTTGACTATATGATATTGAATTGAGGCAGGTTTGTTAATTATGCGATTTTGAAATTTGCATACTTGACAATCAGCTCATTGAATCAAGCCAGTTATCAAAGCTTCTCTTTGAAATACGAATTGTGCTTCCGACCTTAACTGTTTTGAATGGAGCTTTGCGTATAAGTGCATAAGCGGATGATTTTCCGATTTCGAGTATTTCCTGAATTTCAGCAACACTGTAAGTTCTCTTTTCGGGAATAGGGGTATATAGTTCTTCGGCGTCGTTAAGCTGAGCTATTTTATCTTCAAACATTTTTGCCACCTCCGTCTTTAGGCATCTTTTTCTTATCTCTGACAACATAGTCATATCCGGGTTTGCCACAGAGGTCGCAGCTGTCTGTTGCCTTGGAGTAAGGGTTTCTGCGTCTTATAGTGACATCGGGATTTGATTTGTAATTTTCCAAGCAGTGAACACATAGACAACGAACATCTTTATCTGTGTCGGGTGTGTAGTGCCACAATCCAAGTCCTTTTTTAAGTGCATTGTTTACGACTCTCATCATAGCTTCATCAGCACAGCCGACATATTCCTTTAGCTCGTCCTGATTGACTGTCTTGAGCTGCTCAAGCATTACCATTGACGGTTTCTTCAAGCCAAAGTCTTCACCAAGATAAATGTGGGTGGGCAAGTATCTTTTCTTGATGGCAGAGGATATGGCAGCTATGATAGTTGTCGGACTGGCTTGGTTGCCCTCATCGCACTGAACGACCATTACAGGACGCTCGCCGCATTGAATTGAACCGGGGTTATCTCCGAAATTGTAAAAGTAGATTTCTCCACGCTTGACCTTATTGTTTTTGATTTCCATAATGTATTTACCTCTCAGTTTTTTGATTTGAAAGGTACTGTTCTATCCGGATTAGAAATAGTCCCTTCACTTGAATGCACTGAGAGAGGTATTTTGTAGGGGGTGGTCAGAAATAATTCTAAATTTTTTCTGCCACGGAGTATTGATTCCTGTACGGAAGTAAAATGAGTATGTTCTTCGCTTGCTATATCTCTTATTGTCATTCCGCAAAAATACAGCTTCACTATTCGTCTGCGCTGTATCTCATTTAGCTTTTTAATTGCCTTGTACAGATTTTCATTGTCTTCCTGTCTAAGCAGAATATCCAACATTTCATCACTCTGCAATTCAGAATGATGAGTTTCTGTTTCACCATCTGAAAAATCAAATACTATTCCGTGACGCTTTTGGCGCATTTCGTGTTTATGTTCGTTGCTTGAATATTCCGTCATTGCATTACCTTCTTCAACTGATAGAAGCATAAATGGCTCATATGGTTCAATGAAGTCTGAATAGAAAGCGTGAAGTTCCGCATTTGTATATGAAGTCGCTATTGCCCAAAAAATTTTGCCATCAAAACCCGGATACTCACGACGCAAATCGAAAATCTTGCAATTTTTAGCGAACATTTCCTCACGAGTGAGAACGGTAATAATTTCTTTATTAGTAGTCATTTTTTTGTAATCTCCTTAAAATTTTGAATTTTGAACGGTTTTCAAAATTCGGAGATTACGGATACCTGCTTACTGCGCTGAGCCAGCCCTCCAATTTGTACATTGTTTTCTCCATTCCGGAGCAAACAGCAAAAAAATAAGCCGGACACCAAGAACCGACAGGATATAGTTATCCTATTCGATTCTCAGCGTCCGGCAATTTGGTGACTTGGAGGGTTCAGCAGATGCTAAACCACAGACCCGTGGCTCGGTACAAAGAGTGACTTACCTTATTCTGTTTTGCGCCCTTTCATATAGTCCTGACGGCATCATTGCCAGTCTGTATTTAATCATTCTGCGAAGTGATAAATCCACAGCCACAACCTTATGGCATTTCGGACACTTGACTTCAATTATTCCCGAAGCAGGCGTAACCTTATCAAGTATTCGCCAGTCACAGCAGGGACACTTCACAATGACCTTCATCTTATCTTCTTTCATAGGCAACCACCTCAGTCATACACCACTTCGATAAGTCGCTGAGGATTATCAATATAATCCTCAGCAAGCATACCGAGCTGTTTCAGACGAATTGCCAGTGCGGTCTTTGAAACACCCAAGAATGTAGCAAGGTCTTTGAACCTCTCATAAACCTCAGAGTAATAGACCTTGTTCAGAACAGTGATTTTCTCGCCAAGTCCGAACATAAACATACCTTTTGCCACAAGCTCTTTGGGTAATAGAATTGCAGATGCCAAAGCGTTTGCCTGCCATTCCTCCCAATCAGAAATAGGCTTGTTTCTTTCAGAATTAACCCGGTAGAAATGAAGCTTTGGCGTTTGAATATTACCGCCGTATTCTCTTGGATAGAGCATTTTGAAAATCTGATGGCTGCCTTCGTGAGCGATTGTAAAGTTACATCGTCCCTGTTGTGTTGCGTCCATACGAAGTTCTTCTTCAATCAGAACTGTCTTCCCATCCAAGAAATAGATAGCTTCTGAATCATCTTCTCCAAATACCTCAATCCCAAATGGAGTAACCGAAGTCAGACCGAGGATTGAACTGTCAAGCGATAAGTGCTGATAGTCAATGCTCAAACCGAGCAAATCTGTCAGTAGTAATTCCGGATCAATCCGATGTATAGGCTTTCCCTGAAGTTCAGGGAGCTGATAATAAGCGTTCACAACACGAGCTGCGATTGTTTCAATATTTTGTCGTGATAAACATTTCAAAAGACATTCCTCCTTTATGATTTACCTTCTACAAACCATTTTCCGTTTTCCTCATCAAACAGATAGGTTTCTGTTCCTCTGATAACAACGGTATAGCGAATACCTGTACCACCGACTTTTGTGGCTGCTGCTCTGCAAGCGTGTCGCACTCGGTCTATCTCAAAAAGGTCATCATCAATCTTAATACTGTTTGGACGGCAAGTTCCGTCAGCACGATGCGTCACTTCAACTTCTACATAGAGCTTTTTTCGTTCTTCTTCCATTTCGTTGTTATCCTCCTTAACCAATCATACCTGTCGGCATCGTAATCTCAACTCTTGCCGGAGGCATTTTGCTATTAGAACATAAGACAGCATTTCGTATGCTGTCATTTCCAAAACGACGCCGTATTTCTTCAATACACATATCAAGTCGCTCAATCTTGTCTATTTTCTCGACATCAGTAAAAAGGTCAATCTGACGGGGCGTATCCTGTGGGATAAGGTTGATTGCCTGTACCGTGACTGAGCGTATGGTATTTGTCCAAGAATACTTTTGCTTGAAAAGCGCAAAAGCAGTTTTGGCTATCACCATTGGCGATTGTGTTGGCAGCGAAATCTTTACTTGCCACTGCTTTGTAAATAAGGTGTTGTCCCGGATATGAATTGCGACTCCCTCAGCGCATTTCCGGTGGACACGGAGTTTGTGTCCTATTTCCTGTGTAAGTTCAAGGAAAACCGCCCACACCTGTTCGCTGTTCTCCAAGTCTGCAACTGTTGTAGTTCCGTGACCGACGCTCTTTACCGGAGAAACGAAATCTTGCTTTGCCACGATTGAATGGTCATTGCCATTAGCGAAATTCCACAAAGCTATTCCGTTCTTTCCAAGCCTGCTTTTCAGAAAGTCCGGGTTGGTGTTTGCCAAGTCACCGATAGTACGAATACAATAGTTATCTAAAACACGCTGCGTTGCACGACCTACTCCAAGTAGGTCAGCAGCAGGAAGTCCCCAAATCTTTTCTCGGAAAGTGTCTTTTTCAATAACCGTAACTGCATCGGGCTTCTTCATATCTGAGCCGAGTTTCGCAAATATCTTATTGAAAGAGACACCGACCGAAATAGTAAGTCCGAGTTCAAACTTGATTGTTTCTCGGATTTCGTTGGCTACCTTTTCAGGTGAGCCGAATATGCTCTCTGTTCCGCTGATGTCAAGCCAGCATTCATCCATACCATACGGTTCCACTTGGTCTGTATAGCGGCTGTAAACGCTTCGTGCCAGCTTTGAATATTTTATATATTCCTCATAATGCGGTGGGACAACAACCAAGTCCTTACATTTCTGCTTTGCCTGCCAAACCGCATCTCCGGTTTTAACATCAAAAGCTTTCGCAGCGTAGTTCTTTGCAAGGACAATACCGTGTCGTTCCTCAACAGAGCCGCATACTGCCACTGGGTGACTTCTGAGCGAAGGGTCAAGCATACATTCTACTGAAGCGTAGAAGTTATTCATATCGCAGTGCAGAATATTTCGTGACATTTTTCGTAGCCCCCTTGACATTGTACGCAACATAGGTTAAGATATATACGCAAGTTAATTGCGTGTCTTTATTATACGAAACTGTGTTGCGTTTGTCAATAGAAAATACGCAAATAACTTTCTAACTCTCTGTGAAGCTAAAGGAGGAACCAATTATGAAATTCGGGGAAAAGGTCAGAGAAGCCCGTGTTAGAGCAGGATTGAGCCAAGAAGACCTCGCAAAAAAAATAGGAGTATCCCTCCGCACCATTACAAATTACGAGGTGCAGGAAAGATACCCCAAAAAGCGTGAGGTGTATTCAAAGCTTGCGGAAGCATTGAATGTCGATATAAATTATCTGATGACAGAGGAAGATGGCTTTGTAACCGATGCATCAGCAAAGTACGGTTCCCGTGGAGCAAAACAAGCGCAGGAACTTCTTTCTGAAGTGTCCGGTCTGTTTGCAGGCGGTAATTTAGCTGATGAAGACCTTGACGAGATGATGAAAGGTATTCAGGAGGCTTATTGGATTGCAAAAGAAAAGAACAAGAAATACACGCCGAAAAAGTACCGTAAAGACAACGAATAATTCAAATGTCCGTATTATGGTACTTGAATAATGATAATATAGTAGTGTGGAATTATCAAAGGGGGTGTGTTTAGTGGACATCAAAACTCTTGAGATTGTAAAAGCGGCTAATAAGATAGCCAGAGATTGCAATACCCGTGATCCTTTTCGGATTGCAAAAGAGATTGGCGTTGAAGTTATTCCGTGCGACTTCAAAACTCAGCGTGGAGCGTATAAAGTCCTTATGCGCAATCGCTTTATATTTCTAAAGAATAATCTCCATCCGGTGATGGAGCGAATTGTTATGTTACACGAAATAGGACACGACACCTTACATCGTGATGAAGCCATTGCGGTTGGAGGCTTCAAAGAATTCAACATCTTTGATATGCGTGAAAATCGTATGGAATATGAAGCTAACATCTTTACTGCACAGATTTCTCTGCCGGATGATGAGATACTCGAATACATTGAACGAGGATATGACATTCAGCAAATTGCAAGGGTGATGCGTTCCGATATAAACCTTGTTGCACTGAAAGCGGACACGCTTATTGCTCAGGGATACCGTCTGCGCCAGCAAGAACATAGGAATGATTTTTTGAAATAGAAGAAAGGTAAAAGGGAAAATGAAGAATGAGCAAATATGAACCTCTGTGGCAATTTTTGCAGTCAGACGGAAGTGATATGATAGAGCTTTCATTTGACAGAATAAAGGAGATACTCGGATTTGAGATAGACCATTCGTTTCTAAATGCAAAGAAGGAAGCTGTCGATTACGGATATTCAGTCGGTAAAATATCAATGAATAATCAAGTGGTTGATTTCAGCCGAAACCATAAAATAGACAATAGGATTTGAGGTTATTCCAAATGGAAAAGAAGCAAACAATAAAGAGAATAGCCATATACGGTGAGTCGGGATACGGACCATACGAGGAAGCTTATACAGATAAATTCACTATTGAGCGTGGTGCTGCAAAGTATGAATATCTTCCTGCTTGCGAAACAGAAATAAACCCTATACGCAAATGGACTTATAAAACAACCAGTCCACTTTTCGGGAAGTCTTTTGATGATGCTTGCTGCGCAGTCCGTGATATTTTGAATAGCGGTATAGAGGTATTTTGTACCGATGTTGGTTCAATTAAGTTTACAGTAACATTTGAGGATAGAACAAAAACAAGCAAGTCCTTTTTCTGCACCGGAGATGAGTTTAAGGAATGCTTCTCTATTCTAAAAAGAGTAGTACCGGATACTGAATATACTCCTGCGGTGCTTTTAACAAGTGACAAATATCAGGAATAAAGACGGGGTGTTAAGATGAGCATTGAAGTACGGGAAGAAACACATTGTTTCATTGAAGATGACATCACAGATGAAACCTCTGATATAGGCGATTTAGACCTAAGTGTTTCCGATTATAACTACTACCGAAGACTCGGTTTTCGGACTATCGGGCAGCTTATTCACAATGACGCTTGGTTTTTCTTCAATCAGCCTGTACATAGCTTTATGAGATTTGAACGGCTCATCAGAACGCTTGACAACTATGGTTTTAGGCTGAAAGATTGCTCAAAAGAACAATATCCCTCCGTTGACTCAATCGTTGCTACTTTTAAGGCTGAGGATAAACGCAGATTTGAAGAAGAAATGAAAGAACTCACTCTTGAAACTAGGAGAGAACAATCTCGTATCCGAAGTAAGCGATACAGAGAACGACAAAAGAGAAAACAGTTATATGCCGTATAATAAAAGATGCTGCCATCAAGGTAGCATCTTTTTTATCCCCTTCGTCAACATAAGTCGAATGATTTAATGATTAGCTTAACCCAGACAGAGAGCGCATTACTAAATCCACATCCTGATTTTCAAGCTCTTGAATGATGTGGAGATAAGTTTTCTGCGTCGTTGTCATACTGGCGTGTCCAAGTCTTCTGGCCACGCTTGCGATAGAAACTCCTGCAAATAGAAGAATTGAAGCGTGAGTATGGCGCAACCCGTGAATAGAAATAACAGGAATTTTCGCTCGTTTGCAGTGACGAGCCAAAATATCATTTACGGTAGAGTTATAAACATTTCCCGTTACAAAAATTGGTTTGTTCTCCGGTAATCCCTTGACTAACTCCGAAAACTGGATTACTGTCTGCCAATCTATCTGTATTTTTCTGATTGAGGATTTGTTTTTCGTGGGTTGGAAGCCACTCTGCCCTTTGTAGTCCCAAGTCTTACTTATTGATAGCGTCTGATGAGAAAAGTCAAAGTCTTTGGGCGTGAGAGCAACTGCCTCCGAAAATCTCATACCTGTTTTGGCGACCAAAAGAATAAACCAATCCCAATTCACTTCGCCCTTTAAGTCCAGTGAAGTAAGAAGTGTATGTAACTCAAACTGATTGAGATACTTAATCTTCTTCGGGTTAGGCGTCTTGCCCTTGATGATTGCTTTTCTTGTTGGATCTCTGGGAATTAAGCCTTCATCAACTGCGTCGAGAATTGCTCCTTTAAGTTGGTGATGGAAGTCCATCGTTGTTTGTCTTTCGTGGTGCTGGGCATAATCATTCAAAAGCTGTTGATATACAATTCTTGTCATCTCACAAACTCTGAGGTCTGGAACGAGTTTCTTAACCCATTGTTGAGTCATAAGATATTTGTCCATTGTGACCTTCCTTATTGCCCCTTTCTTATACACAGTGACCCATCGTGCATAATATTCATAGAATAAGTCGTCTTTCTTTATTTCGTTTAGCATCAGTAGTACCTCCGTATTTTGATTAACGGCTCACGCTGATGAAGGGTGATAAGATTGTCGAGGTCGCAGAAGAAACTAGAGATTGTATCCCTTTCTTTCTCTTGGCTTGGTAATTTTATTTCTATATC
>RZYP01000088.1 GCA_009930275.1 Negativicutes bacterium | reverse complement strand
AGTACAGGATTGAGCTTGAAGCATCGGTTGTTTTACTCCTACAAGCAGTGAATTCCCTTCATTGTTTTAATCTGCCTCTCACAATTGCCGCCACCTCGTTTCCACAAGATCATTGCCGATCATGGCATTACATTGGGCGATCTGGTCACCTACCGACTTGAACGCGGACCCAAGGGAATGAATGCCGTGGATGTGATGATAAATACATCTTTTACTACCTGGCCATTTCAGTAATCTGAGAAATATTGAATTTCCCTTCAATTTCTTGAATCTCAATCTTACCATTCATTATATTAAAGAAGAATTCTTTTATCTTTTCTATTGAAAGTGTTGTTGTTTTCCCTGATGAATCAGTTCCCAGGTCGTAAGTTTTGAGTAACTGCGAATCCAGACTTGCCGCAGTCAACAAAAAATGATTTTGAAACTTATCAGTGTCAAGTAAATCAACAGCCAGTACTTTCCCGATCACGGTATAACTTCTCAAGGTTTTCTGCATTTCTTCATTTGACAACGTAGTTTTTACTTCATCGGCATTAATGTTGATTTCAATTTTACCGGAATTCTTTGCTTGTTCCATCCTTTTATACAAAGATCCTAAATCTGCAAGACTCAGATTGAATAACTTAGCATTTTCTGTAGTGTGAATTTTCTCAATTGAAAAGGCACTTGGAAGTAACATATACACAGTTTGATCGATTCTGATTGATGGTGTATTGAAAGTTCCAACTATTGAATTTGTCAAATCTATTTGTTGTGTTGCAAAAACACCTCCAATTACTACACAGTTTTCAAGGATAATTTCATCGGCATAAATACTGCCTGCAACGAATGCATTATAAAGTGTAACACTTTCAGCATTTATATCAGAATGGAAAATCAGATCACAATTAACAGCTCTGGATACAATTGAGTTGGTCGATCCAACGCTTTTTTTAAAAGATATTTTTCCGGTGGCCTCACTGTTTACATAAATCTCAAATTGCGTGAAAACAGCACCTTGAATTTCCATATCACCATTTTGTATTTCAAGCTTATATGCGAAAACAGGACCTTCAATTACGGTATTCCCTTCAATCGTAATGTTACGATTCAGCTCCACTACTTTCTCTGGTAATATTGAACCCCTCACCAGATTGTCTTTTAGTAAGATGTTACTATCGTTGAAACGAATTTCCTTTAATTCTTTCATATTGATATACTCTTAAGTTGTTTAAAATAATTCACATGTAAAGTTGAACAATTCTTTCTTTGACACGGTTGTTGTGAGGGTTGTCCGTTGCGTATGCCTTATTGACCTCTGAATTGAAATAACGATGTATTTGGTCGTTTTTTTCGTGATCTCGATCGATATTGTTTTGATTTCTCATTTTTTCAATCACTATCTTTGATATGTCGGGGGTGATATATTCGGGTTGGAAGACACTCCTGTTAATTTGATCTTTCTCGCATACTGTTTCAAGATAGCAAATAGGTATGTATTTTTTTGAGGAGAAAGTCTCGTTTAACATGCAATGTGCAATGGTATTTTCTGTCTTTTTTTGCTTCCACAAGAAAACTCTGGACTGATTGATTGTGTCCAGTGCACTTTTCTTTGCAACCGATGCATAAATTTTTGCCTGTAAAATACTTCCTTCAGAACCGCCCACTGCAACCGTGCTTACAAGGTCATTTTTTGATGTGCGATTGGCATGTGCATCACTGTCTTTTTTTAAAGTAAATACAGTCCTATCCAATTCATGTATACGATTGGACAGTTCATTGTTCAAATCCTCAAAGATCTTCTGATAACGACTCGTGAGACGGTTGTAATCATTTTCCATCTGTTTCTTCTTTGACACACAGTTCTTTGCCAATTCATGCAGGTGTAACAAATGTGCATCGATCTTTTGAGACAGTTCTACAATTTGTTGACTGATCTCAGAGCGAATTGTTTTAAAAAAACCATCGATAATTGTTTTACCCACTTTCTTTGCGTTCCTGTCAATTGATACAAGTTGTGCGCTTTCAGTTGCTACAACTGCCCCTGTAAGTAACTTCACATTGTTGTTGCAATGCTCGATACTATTGTCAAATGGTTCAGTGTCAACATCAATGTACACGTTTACATCCTCATATTCTACTCCACTATATGGAACGGAACCGGATCCGCCATTTTGAGATGCCGGATAACTGTAATTTACCGAACCCGAATATCGTACGGCGATCCTTTCTCTGTATGACCTTCTGTAACTCATCGTTATTACAATTAAATGGTTTGATAACTGCTGGCCAAAAAGAGTTTGTTCGCCATCTCTTTAACCCTTTGAGAGGCATTATAAGAAGTTGAAATTTTCATAAATTCATTCTGAATTTCTTTTTCGTTATCAGTCACTTCTTTCCATTCAAAACCATCCACACATGAGATTACGCTATTTTTTATTGCTATCTGGGATTGATTGGATAAATGAGTTTTACATAGCGTCACTTCAACGCTTTTATTGTTATATTTATCATAGTTGGCTTCACTAATCACAATTGGCACATAAAGTGTTGCATTTTTTTCATTTCCATGTAACAGGATGCGATCTGTAACTTCCTTTTGTGTATTAAGATCTCTGATGAATTTTGTCATGGAATGAATGACATTCACCCCTTTAAATTTCAAATTGGAAGCAAGAATCTTTTGGCTTATTGTCAGTGACTCCAGTTGAGACACAGGAATTGTTGCAGTGAGTTGTTTCGATCTGTTGGAAACCTTTTCAATATCTCTTACTGCAAATTCAGTGACTGGTTTCTCCAGTTCAAACACCCTCTGTTTTAAATTGGAATTAAGACTGTTGAATAGTTTCAGATAACGTCCCGATATCATGTTATAATCACGTTCCATCCTTCCTTTAATCGCCAGCAACTGTTTCTTCTGTTGATTCAATTGCATTAAATGTGAATCAACCTGACTCTGCAGTCGCGCAATTTTTTGTGAAATTTGTGAACGGATAAGAGTGTAGAATCCCTTATTAACGTTGTCACAAACAGCGTCAGCCGCTTTTGCTTCTGCCAATACAACAGCTGTTTGCATTGCAACTACTGCACCAGTAGTTACTTTCACATTATTGGACACACTTCCCATCTCCTGGGCCATAGGATGCGTATCAACAATATAATTAAATGTTGCCATAGTTGAACCCTTTAATTGTTATCACTGTTGTTCAGGAAGTCAATTAATGCAGAAATGATCGCACCTCTGTCAAAATTCTCTGCAACATATTCAATTCCAGCTTTGTCACACAATTCCATTAGTTCCTCCTCACTCAGGTCATTGAATGCTTCCGCATTGAGAACTTGCTCTTCATCCAGCTCTTCATCCAGCTCTTCATCTAGCTCCTCATCTAGCTCTTCATCTAAAAACTCATCTTCTTTATCCTCAGTCTCTTCGCTAATATCATGTCCATCTTTTACATCTTCCTCTTCTGGAAATGTGTCGGTGCTCGTTGAATCATCTTGTTCCGACTTCTCATCTACTACTTCAGATCTTTTTATCGCATCCAATTCATCTAATGCATTTTTCGCAATGTTGGGTAAGTTGAGCGAGATGTGTTCGAAAGTAATTTCTTCTATATTTGGAGCAGGGGGTAAATCAGATACCTTTGCAAACAAGGGATTGACTGTTGCCAATGGCTTTCTGCGTTTATCTAGATCCATCACTTCACCTGCTGCAACTGCAATTTCGTTTGAGTAACCATCTCTCAACTTAGCATCATAGTATTCAATATGTGCAAACTTCTCTGCTTTCAGATCTATATCATCTTTGAGTCGCTCCATGTACTCTTCAAAGTTCGATTGAATATTTTGGAACTCCTTCGATTGCATTTCAAATGCAAGTAGCGTATTTGCGCTGTTTTCTGTAACCTTCACAACTGTTGAATCGAGAGAACCTTCAGATTGTACCATACTCTCTTCGGTCTTTTGCAAAGAAACCAAAGTGTTATATGATGCAACATACTCTCGCAGGCTCTCTTGCATAAGATTGATTACATCCGCACTCTCCGCACGGTTGGCCCGATAAAAATTTTCTGTATCCTGGTGCCATTTGTTCAAATAGTCAATTTTTTGGTCTTTTATGTGATTGTAAATCTTCATGCGTTCGATACGGTTCTCCTGCAAAAGATTCTGGACAACAGGTGCTAGAATTTCCTCGTAGATTTGATGTACACCAAAAGGGAAATTCGTTGTACTACCATCTTCTGCTGTCCACATTCCTGTTAACATGTTGTATTTGACTCTCGAACTCTGTTTTAATTTAAATGGCTCATATCCTTGTATTGAATCACTATAATCGAATTTTTCATTTTTGATTTTTTCAATTTCAGCAAATTCAAGTGTAGGTGAATAGTGATTGTAAGGTGCTTTTAAAATTTGATAAAGTATTTTGTTCGATTCAAAAACGACTTTGTCCGTCGATGCAATTTTAAGTGAAGAGATTGCCTGTACTGAATTGGCCATTGTCACCATCAAGCCTTTCAATACATCTTCAAACTGGGCAGTTTTGGTAGACAATGAGTCTTTTAACTTGTTAAGTTCTTGAAACTTCGAGATGCTCTCATCATATTTCTTATCGTCAAATACATCTATAATGGGGATGTCTTCGGGCACTTCGCTGGCAGTATGTTCGTTAAGGAAATTCAAGAATTCACTCTTTTCCTCAACCAACGGTAGCGATACGGAAGAGATGTCAAGATCCCGCATGCAAAATGAGATAGTACGAAGTGCTCTTTCCAGTTTGCCAAAATAATCGTGTTGATTTAGTTGTTGCATGGACCTGGAATAGTTATTGGTGTCAATCTCTTCTGTTTCATATGATGTTTCCACAATGGGCGCCTCAATCGATAGGTTTTCCAGCTTATCAATCGTTTCAATGAGCAGGTCATTCTGACGTGATAGTTGTAATATGACTTCCGACTCAGCCACCTTTCCGGTATAGTCAATGATGAAACTTTTATCTTCATATTTGATTTGCTCCGCGATTGGAATATATGCAACTCCTAAACGGCTAATTTTGTAGTCTCGAAAAATATCGTTGTGTTGTTTTCTGAATTCATCCATGCGGACATCCAGATCCTCAATTTCTTTCTTTAACGATTTCTTTTTTATAAAATAAACCACGACAGGTACGAGTAAGAAAAACAAGAACAGCCAATAGAATGTCTTCGACATTTCCTTGTCCTTAATTAATTTTTGTTCTTCCAATAATTTGATTTCCTTCTCTAATCGTTCTTCTTCACTTACAATCTTTTCAGCAGATTGCTGATAGTAATTGAACAATATCTTTGCTTGATCCTGAAAGATATTATTTGATTCAGGGAAAATTTTACCTTTCATAGTGATAATTTTTTAGAGGGAATAAATCTGTTTTCTTTTTTGGTATATACTCTCACATTTCTTTAGATTTCTTTCTATTGATTCTTCATTCAATGAAAAATCATTGATTGCAAACGAAATCGTATTGATGATTTCAGTGATCTGTTGTTCAAGGATATATGCTTCTTCATGATTGCTTGGGGAGAGGAACTTTGTTTTCTCCTCAAAACCATTTACCTGATTAACAAAATATTCAGGTAACCCGGAGGTTTCGCTCATCCTGTCCTTTAGTTTGTTTAAGGCTATCTTCATCTCACCTATTCCTATCTGGTAGACGCGTTCTTCATTGAATACGTCATTAATCTTTTCTGTTGTCTGAGAAATTACGACGAAACCAACAAGCAGGAGAAGTAACAGTGTACCATGAATAATCAGTTGAGTTTCGAAACTGAGATGATAAACAGTGTTTGAAATTGCCATTGATGCAATTGCGAAAACCGAATACATCCAGGTAAAGAACCATCTGATACCCAGGGAGCCTGTTTTATTCTGAGATTTGCTGTGAATGTCAATCCATGGTATAAGAATATCTATGAAAAATAAACAATAAATGATGGTTGTAACTACAATGTTTTGCACAAGAATATTGTCAGATGTTTCACCCCTGAACAGAATAAAAGCAGAAATGATGATTGCTTCACCCAATAGAAGTGTAATCCAAGAGATCATTCTTTTTGAATTCATACTTTCTTTTGTTTTTATCTTTTATTACCGCAATTGGGACAAAACTTGACGTTTGCTTGAAGTGTCGCACCACAACGACTGCATTGATTACTCTGCACAACTTGTTTCCCACAATTCACACAGAAGAGGCTTCCGGGCAACAGGCTCGCATTACAATGAGGGCAGTTGCCCATTTCTCCTGATAAGATTGTACCGCAGCTAACACAGCGTTTTGCATTGGTGTCGTTATCTGTTCCACATTTCGTACAAGGATTATACTTGTCGCCACAAAAGGGACAAAATCGGTGGGTACTTGGGTACTTTTTTGCACAATTTGAGCAATAAACATTACGAATGTTTTGGTTTTGACCTGACAGATCATCATTGTTCGTTCCCTGCATGTCAGTATGATTATTGCCAAATGCAGGTTGGTTGTATTGAGGATTAATCATTCCTTTTCCAACGCCTGAACTACCACCCATACCTCCCATCATGTTCATGGCCAGTAATCCTCCAATTAAACCACCCGTGCCCTCACCAAGGCCATCTACTGCATTATTTGCAACACCAAACATCTGTTCCTGTTGCCACGTGTGTCCTGTGATAGACATTGTACTTTGTTGTGAGATTGCATCCAGAACTCTTCTTCCTTCAGGAGTAGATTCGTCAATATCTATACTGGTAATGTAAAATTTTGTAAGTTCCATACCAAGGTCATCCCAGAAGGGAGTCATACTCATCCTTAAATGGTTTGAAATGTCATCGAGTGCCGCCGAGATTGTTTTGTATCCGATTCGCTGTCTGATCATGTATTGCAGAATCGTAGATTTTGTTTTGGTTGAAAACTCGCCAAAAAAATGGTCTGATAAATCATTCTGGGTAAAATCATTCCGGGTGCCTACAATTTTTATGAGAAATTTCTCCGGATCAATGATTCTTAAACCGTATCTCCCTTTAGCTGTTAATGGCAATTGTGTATTGTAGTCAGCATCATGTATTGCCATCCTGTCAATAACCCAGTCAATGTTGTATGGTTGAATTTTATTTACATACCATATTTCAGCCGTGAACGGATTTTTACCGCCGAAGGGGATGCCGTATAAATGTCTGAGAAGCGGCAAATTTTCAGTATTTAATGTGTGTTTTCCCGGACCAAACTTCCCTATAATTTGGCCTTTAGAAAAGAGCACGGCTTCCTGTGATTCTTGTACAACTAGTTGTGTATAAGTGCTCAGGTTACTTTCGTTATACTTATGAGCAAAAATGGTATTATTCCCTTGAGGAGACCATCGAACTAAATCAATTATTGCCATGGTTTATGAATTAAATATGGACTTGATTTGAAGCTTAAATGAACTAGGAATGTGAGTGTTTTAAGTGATATTGATTTTATTCATTGAATGATAATAGTATATCTCTCAATACTCATTTGCCAAAATTATACAAATAGATAACATATATGACTAACAAATCGTACAAAGTTGACTAATAAACCATACAAAAAATGGGTAAAGATCATTATGAATAAGTAATGATCTTTACCCGAAAGTAAGCTATGAGTGGAAAAGTATGTTGATTCCTAATGTGTCAATTAAATGCCTCTAACCGCCTTGACCAGCGCATCCGGGGCAACGCTTGTCTGATCGCCCGACTGCATGTTTTTGAGCGTGATCCTGCCCTCCTTCATCTCGTTCTCGCCCACCATCGCCACGAAGGGGATCCGGTTGCTGTCGGCGTAGGAGAGCTGCTTCTTCATCTTG
>RZYP01000346.1 GCA_009930275.1 Negativicutes bacterium | reverse complement strand
GGTTTATTCCCATTAGAACCATGGCCATCAAGAGTAGTAGTTTTTTCATGCTGTAAGAATTTGGTTTTTGACGGTAGTTTGTAACGCTTCATTGCTGAAAATAATGAATTTCTTTTCGGATGACAGGCAGCAATGCGTTTGTTTCATACTTATACTGATTAATATTTAGAATAGGGGCAAAGATATAAAAGTTTACTCATTTATTTTATTTTTGTCTTTTCAAAACGTTTTACTCCGGAAAGTGTTCAGAAATAATTCTTTAAATCATTTTTTTTGATTTATGATGAGTCACAATCTACAGTGCTTTCATCGGATAATTATTTCGGGGTTGTAAAAAACTTAATACCTTTGTACCCCACGAAATCAAGGTTATTAACAATGGCAATACTCATTAAGAATATTAAGCAATTGATTCAGGTAAACCGTAAAGGCAAAAAATTTGTATCCGGTTTAGAAATGGCGGAGTTGCCATCTGTTCAAAATGCCTTTTTGGTACTTAAAGACGACGAAATTGATTCGTTTGGTTCAATGGCGGAGTTGGATACAGCGGTTACTGAATACAGCGAGGTAGTGGATGCAGAGGGATGTATTGTTATGCCTGCCTTTTGTGATTCTCATACCCATCTTGTTTTTCCTGCTTCCCGCGAACTGGAATATGTTGACAAAATTAAAGGATTATCGTATGAAGCAATTGCTGCCCGGGGAGGAGGGATATTAAACAGTGCAAAAGCGATTCGGGAACTATCGGAGGATCAGCTTTTTGAGGATGCCATGCAACGGCTGAATCTTATCACCTCGTATGGTACCGGTGCTGTGGAGATTAAAAGCGGGTATGGGCTTACTACCGAATTGGAGGTAAAAATGCTGCGGGTAATTCGCCGGTTAAAAGAAAATAGTGCATTAACTATTCGTGCAAACTTTCTGGGGGCCCACAGCATTCCTCTGGAATATCGGGATCGTCAGCATGCCTATGTCGATATTGTGATTCATGAAATGCTTCCCCGTATTGCAAACGAAAATCTGGCCGATTTTGTGGATGTATTTTGTGATAAAGGTTTTTTTACCGTGGAAGACACGGAACGGATTCTTGAAGCTGCTGCACGTTATGGGCTTCGGCCAAAAATTCATGCCAACGAGCTGGATTATTCCGGCGGGATTCAAATCGGAGTGAAATATGGCGCCCTTTCAGTCGATCATCTTGAGTTTACGGGTGATAAAGAGATTGAGGCGCTTCGGAATAGTGGCACAATGCCTACGATTTTACCTGGTGCTGCATTTTTTCTGGGTATGCGCTACGCACCGGCACGCCGGATGATTGAAAACGGACTCCCGGTGGCAATGGCCAGTGATTTTAACCCCGGTTCGTCGCCCTCTGGAAATATGCAGCTTATTCTTTCTATGGCTTCCATTCTGTATCGGCTTACTCCTGAGGAGGCAATTAATGCTACAACACTGAATACAGCCTATGCCATGTGTGTTGAAGATATCCTTGGCTCAATTGATACAGGAAAGAAAGCTAATATCATCCTTACAAAACCCATAAGTGGAATTGAATACCTGCCGTATGCCTATGGGGATAATAAAGTGTGGAAAGTATTTATCA
>RZYP01000345.1 GCA_009930275.1 Negativicutes bacterium | reverse complement strand
CATGTTGACTTCGCTCGCACCGTTCAGGAACGTCTGCATTTCCTTTCTGGTTACTCTGAATTCGATGGTGTTGGCTCTGTCCAGGACCTTGGGGCTGAACATATTGGTGGTTTCATCTATGTTTACT
The DNA here is from genome assembly GCA_009930275.1 of Negativicutes bacterium. Next base: position 1,477 of record RZYP01000345.1, on the reverse strand, counting down.
GTGCCGATGATAAAGAGATTCTGCGGAATGCCTAGTTTGGCTGGCACTCCGTTGTTGACGCTGCCTTCCGGGAAAAGCGGGATGTCTTTTTTAGATTCCATTACACTCAGAAAATCTGCAAAGTACCGTTCCACAATGCTAAGATTCATTTCGTCTAGAATCAGAAAATGCGGTAACTCCGGGTGATCGTTTGCCTGAATAATCAAATCCAGCACACCGCTATCTGGCTTAACATATTCCTCTGGCTTTAGTGCATTAGGATACCCCAGCAACGGTTCACGATTGGTCCAGTCGGCTCCCACAGGAATGAGCTTATATTGAACCTCATCTTCACAAATCCACTGTGCAAAAGCCTGTACCAACTTGGTCTTCCCAGAACCGGACAGTCCGGTGAGGATCAGGAATGGTTTGGTGAGTAAGGAAGCGATGAAGCGGGTGATCAGCTTGTTAGAGTATTGGAGGCCTGCATTTGACAAGTCTATTTGGAAGGAATTAAGATTTGATGGTTTTTGAGGTTCATGAATAAATTCCATTATATTGGAAGAATTAACATGAGGTAGATCTTTTTTGTTTTTGGTTTTATAAATGGATGCAAGCAGAGAGACTAGTTTGGTAGGGCAGGGGGTTAGATAAGCTCCTTGCCTTAAGCTAAGTGTTCTGTTATAAAACACTTCTGATTCTTGTGCTACTTCGTCAAGAATTGCTTTGTTGTTATAATTAAGCAATTCATTTCTATCGATTTTTGGATCGAGCTCTTCATAGTCCCTTAGTTCGATTAAGTACGCAGGTCTATCCCATGGTGTCCCTGGAAGCCCACTTGTCTTAATAGCACTTTCTTTCACAACTGAAACACCTGCAATCTCTTTATTATCAATAAAATGAAACACGATATCCCCCGCTTTTACTTTCCTCATATTTTTATAGATATCACCACCTCGTTTGTCTTTTTGGGGAGACCAAAGTGCCTTTCCAAGGGCTCGTTCACCTTGTATTCGATCGGGACGTCCACTGACTAAAGTTTTTTCAATCCAATAATTCATGATTTCTGATTATTTATCATGGGTTAATTCCTAAGTATCTTATCGATATTGCCTAATGAAAAGTGTTGTATTCATTGTCCTCTTACAAATATAGCAAGTATGAAACACATTTTACTCTATAATGCATTCTTTTTTAAACGAATAACAGAAATAATGGACAAAAAAATATTGAACTGTGCAGTTCGTACAGAGTGAAATTTTTATGTTTTTCTTCTCGTTGGCTAAGATTTGTGCCTTCCGGCTGGAGCCCGGGGGTGAATTCAGAGGAGGGTCTTTTTGTGGTTGATCAGGGTGATGAAGTCGGGGAGGGAGGTCTCGTCTTTGATGTCAAGGGTCAAGGGGATGAGTTTCCCGACGGGCTTTGCCTCGGCAAAAAGGGTTTTGATTCCGGGGGAAAGGGGTAAGTCGAGCACCTCGGGGCGGGTCTTTTGGGTGAA
>RZYP01000344.1 GCA_009930275.1 Negativicutes bacterium | reverse complement strand
GGAGTTGGAATTCTATAAATTTTACTACCAACTGCTTCATCATTGGATTTTCGATTTTAACAGCTACAATATTTTCGTTGATCTGAAAAAGAATCGAAACAAAGGCAGATTGAATGAATTGTGTAAGATTTTAAACAACGCGAACCTATCTTCCGTTATTCATCAGGTCCAAGGTTTACCGTCTGAACAATCATTGGGTATTCAATTGGCTGACTTACTCACAGGCCTTGTTGCTGCTAAATTCAACAAAGAGATTACCGGAACGGCCAAAACAAATCTTATTCAGCATGTTGAACGGTTTCATTTAAAAAAAGAGATTGCTCATACGCCTAAAGGTGAGGAGAAAATGAATGTTTTTGTAATCAATTTGAGCGGAGGCTGGTAAGATGGATTACAGGAGAATCAAACCCCAGAACTATACCGAAGAACAATTACGCGAATTGTGGCGGATTGAATATTGTGAGCAATCTGTGTATACATTCGATCATGCTCTGGTGAGATTTTATGAAGATATGTTTGATCATGCCTTCTATGAAAGCGAGAATAGAAAAAGAAAAGATAAGTCAATCCTTTCATACAACCGATTGGAAAAGATTTACTGGATTAAGGCAGCATTACAAGATGAAAATGCAATTCTGAAAAAAGGATGGGATAATCAGGGTAAAGCCTATTTTAAAGACAGAAGAGTTGCAATTGTCAAAGGCAATTATGTGGTGATCATCCGTTTTACAGGTCTATTAAAAGCAAAGTTTGTTACTGCGTTTGAAAAAGAAGACATTAGCAACATATTGTCCGGACCTGATTTTGAAAGGAGTGAGGAGTACTTTGGAGAGGCTAAATAAAAAAACGTTGATTCGGGTTCAACGTTTAAAACCTTTGTAGGTTCCCTACCAAGGGTAGAGAATGATGCAAATATAATATATAAAAATGGATATGCAAAATTTTAATGAGAAAATATATCCAATTTGCATGTCATTGAGCTATAATTAACATAGAAAAGACATAGAAGGTGAAGTTAAAGTTTAAACACCAGAAGTTCCAGGAGGAGGCAGCCAAGGCGGTATGCGATGTGTTTGCGGGGCAGCCCTGTTTATCGGAAATCAATTACCTGATCGACCGGGGCGACACCCTGGGACAGGGCGAGATATACGATTTTACCGGCTTCAAGAACCATAAGATCGTTCCGCAACTGACGGACGAGATGATCCTGGAGAACATCCGGAAGATTCAACGGTCACACCAGATCCCGCCATCGTCGGCGCTGGAAGGACGATACAACCTGACCATCGAGATGGAGACGGGTACGGGAAAGACCTATACCTACATCAAGACGATGTACGAGCTTAACAAGCGGTATGGCTGGAGCAAGTTCATTATCGTGGTGCCAAGCATTGCCATCCGCGAGGGGGTATATAAGTCGTTCCAGATCACGCAGGAACACTTCACCGAGGACTACGGAAAAAAGATCCGGTTCTTTATCTATAACTCGTCCCAGCTGACCGAGATCGACCGCTTTGCCAGCGACAACTCGCTCAACGTGATGATCATCAATGCCCAGGCGTTCAACGCCCGGGGAAAGGATGCCAGGCGTATCTACATGAAACTGGA
>RZYP01000087.1 GCA_009930275.1 Negativicutes bacterium | reverse complement strand
TGAAACTTACTTTTGTTGGGTTTGGACAAATCATGCATGTTGTTCTCAACCAGTAGATGGAGATTATTGTCTGAAGGTTTATTTTTGTTATTCTTCTTCCCGGTTTCACTCCCCGAACAACCACACGCCAAGACAAGTGCGAGTAAGATAAAGGTTCTGCTCATGTTTTTCTTTTTTTTATATTCAAATCATGCCCTGCAAATATGCATGCAATAAGATATCTGCTTTTCAGGAACAAGTGAATGATTCTGCTAATCTTTCCCAAATCCAAATCAATCCTATCTAGTTCTTTTTCTGAAAAATACGTACATAATCGAATTCTGTTTCCTGCGGAAAGATATTGTCATCAACTCCTTGCATGCCAGCCCAGTCACCCCCTACGGCTACGTTCAGTATCAGATATAAATCTTTATCAAACGGCCAATGCCTGAGAGAGGTTTTGTCTTTTGGCATAAATGTGAGATAGATATTTTCAGGTGAATCAATATAGAAATCAACCTTGTGATCTGTCCAGTTGATGCCATACGTGTGAAAATGGTCCTCCACATCATCCATATCTTTAAACCCGGAGACCTTCTCGTTGCTCTCACGGGTGTGGCTGGTGTGAACCGCTGCGTAAACTCTGTTTTTTTCAAAACCAACATACTCCATGATATCCAGTTCAGAATAGTAGGGAGACGCGTTTCTGCCAAACATCCAGATTGCCGGCCACAAGCCTTTTCCCCCACCAAGTTTTGCACGCACTTCAACACGGCCTCTGTTTATTTCGATTTTACCGTTGGTTGTTACCCGGGCAGATGTGTAATCTCCGATTTTTTGTCCTGTACCCCGTTTATTTGTGCGGATTACCAATTTGCCGTCCCTTACAAAAGAGTTGTTGGTACTATTCGTATATTCCTGTAGTTCATTGTTGCCCCATTTTTCAATTCCCATGTCATAATTCCAGTAATTGCTTTTGAGCTTTGGATCATTAAACTCATCACTCCAATAGAGCGTTTCGTTGTGGTTGTAATAAACGGAATTATGGGGTATGGTAACTGTTTCTGTATAACTCATCTTGCCGTTATCTGTTTCCATCTTAAGATTCACCGCATAACTCCCTTGTTTCTCGAAATAATATACCATGGTAGGTTTATTTGTGATTTTCACATCTCCCGGGAAAGTCCATTCGAAAAAAGATGGATGATATGAATCATCCATCTCAAGAAGGATGAAATTCGGGTTGTCATCACTCACCCTCATGCTGAATATTTTTGTTTTGTGATCGATGTCTGTCTGATGGTTGTTTTTTTCCGTGCAGGAAACGATTACTGCCATCAATACAACGAAAAGAGCATATCTTACTTGCATATATCTTTTTTTAGAAAAGAAGGGACACGCAAAATGATCCATTCTGAAGTGTCCCTTCTCACAATTATTTGTTTTTTTTGACTATGGATTGTTCAATTTATCATTGACGGCTCCTGTAAGCGATATACCTTCAGCTTGAGAATCATTTTCCATTGTCCAGATAAACATACCTGCAGCATTGCTGCTGATGGTGTTGTCGGCTTTTGCATTTGCATCTGTAACACCACTGTAGAACAATCCGTCCCCAAATGGAAGTTGATTGAGATTGGCTGCATTGGCATCTAGCTTTACGATTTCTTTGTAAGGCCGATATTGCAGGAAGCTATCCAGATTACCCCAGGTAGGAGTGGCGCCGTTTAAATTATATTGCACGCCAAACGCTCCGATACCAATCAACATCTTGGAAACAGGCAAACCCGCATTTTGGAACCGCGCAATATTGTCATTTACCTGCCATGATGGAGCATGATGGACAGGAGAGAGATCCACACCTCCAAATAGCATGAAGTTTACCCAGTTGAGTCGCGGAACATTGGCTAAATGATAGAACTCGTAATTGTTCCATGCCATTGGTACTGAAGCGGTGAAGAAGAACTCATCTCTGGGAGCAGGCCTTTCCTGCGGCAGTGATTCACCCAACTCATTCATGAACGCAGTAATACCTTCTTTGTCAGACAATCCCCCGGCATCATTGTTCAGATTATTGATGTAGATGTTTACACCATCCAGGTTATATTCATCGACAAATGCTTTGATATCTGTGATCAGCTTCGTTCTTTTCTCCGGATTTATTGCAACCTCGTTAAATGATGTCTCATTGTAGAAACCAGCTCCATTGAGATAATTGATCGGGCCGGTAATATCTATGATCACATAAACACCGTTGTTGTGTGCAGCAGTCACAAATGATCTCAATCTCTCCAATGAGGAAGCATCGGGCGTCGTAAGCGTGGGTACTGTGTTATCGACAACCAGTGAACTATACATCAGGTGAGTGATGTTGTCCCACTGAATTGATCCAAGCGTAGCTTCAGGGCTTACTACACCCAGTACTATCTTGTTATAATTCTTTGCTTCAAATTCTTTGGTTACAGTAACATTGGCAGTCCTGAAGTTGGTTAAGCCATGTCTTTCAACTTCGAATCTTAAATTAAATGGTTCACTCGATAGAACTGGATAGCTGATGGTGAGCTCTTCACTAACCACTTCACCATTCACAAGCCACCTCGTTTCAACCATATCACCGGGTGAAACCTGTGCGGTAAAATGAATCGTGTCACCCAAACCATAAATATAGTCTGCTGCCCATTCCATGTAAATCATGGGCATATCCTCTTCAGTAAACTGAGTAGGTGTTTCTTCATCGATACATGAGGCCATGGTGAAAAGGAAAAGCCCCATGAAAATTGAAAACATTGTTGAATATTTCATATTTTTTTTTCTATTAATGAGTCTGGAACTTGCAAACAATCATGTTGCTGTATTCTGATTTAATTTTTATCCCACCAAACGCCGATGGTCCAGTCATATCCCGGCACCCGGTCTGTCGCCTCTCTGTAATTATCCTCATTTTTTATCTGTTCTTCAAGCGGGTAGAGAATTCTTCTTGGTGTCATCCCGTTACTCTGATTTCGTGTGGGATCATAATTCAGAAAGGTGATCTCAGGAACATTGGTTCTTCTCCAGTTTGCAAAAGCCTCAAAGGGATTGAAGGTATGTCCTACCCACAACTGCATATTTATTTGTTCCAGTGCTGACCCGGGAAGAAGAGTATTGGCGTTGATAAAACTCTGTATTGCCGACTCGCTTACAGCAGGGATCCCGTAAAGAGTCATTTGTTCAACAGATGCCCTGAGTGCATTCTGAAAGTGTGTTTCCGCACTGCCATTCACAGTCCAACCCCGGTGTGCAGCTTCAGCAAGAAGTAACTCGACTTCCGCGTAACTCATGTTTATGTAAGGTGCGTTATAGGCTGTCAACCATGCTGAGGGTTGCAAATATTGATACTTGCCATCTACCGCTACCTCAGATCCGTCAACTGTAATAGTGATGGGAGCGGGATTCTCTTCCCAATCAAAACGAGATGTTGGACGAGCCATCAAGGTGTAGGATCCAACACTGTTATAGATTTGTTGTGTGACATCTGTCCTGTTGTCAGACAAATAACAGCGTCCATACATTGTGATTCTTGGATCTGTGGTCTCCTCCATGTAGCTGATTAACTTTCGGGAATATCTAAAATTTCTGGGTTCTGCTGAAAGCCTGTTCGACAAACCATTACCCCTTCCAGGGCCTTCTGATGGGTTTGCCACATTTTCATATTTGATCACACAGATATCCCCGTTATCCTGCATTACACCAAGGCTAATCGCTTCTTCAGCTTCCTTCTGAGCTGTTTGTGGATCCACTTTTATCAGTCGTAGTGCCAACCGGAGTCGCAATGAGTTGGCAAATTTCCGCCATTTCTCAATATTACCTGCATAATAATGATCGTAGAGAATCTTATCTTTTGTTCCATCCAATTGCTGGGATGCCATCTCCAGTTGGGCAAAAAAGTCGGAATAAATCTCCTCCTGAAGGTCATATTTGGGTTTCAATACTCCGGCGTAATAACCTTGTCCAGCATTAAAATAGGGGATGTCGCCATACATGTCGGTCAACTGAGAATAGATGTAAACCTTCATGATTCTACCCAAAGCGTTGATGTTGACCAATTCCGGATCATCTTTTGTCCTTTCGATAATATCCGTAATATTCTTTGCCAGCCGGGTATATCTCTGATTCCATAATTCGCCCATGTAGGAGCTGTTTTTAATACCCAGGCATCCATATTCTACGGTACCCCAGTCGCCACACCATTGCTGAACAAAACCACCCGGATACATCATATGACGATGCCATTCCTGGAAATCATTGGTCAGATACATCTGTATTGTAGGGAGTAGCAGGTTAGGATCCATTCCGGTTGATTTGGTGGGGTCTTCATTCAAATCACCAAAATCGTCACAGGATGAAAATCCTCCAAGAAAGAGTGTGGAGATAAGCAGGAAGAGTGTATATTTTTTTCTCATAATCTTCAATATTATTAAAGTTCAAGTTACAATTTGACGCTGACACTAAATCCGTAAGTTCTTCGTGATGGCAACGAGCCATATTCAAAACCTTGTCCATTGCCATTGTTATAGTTGGATTCAGGATCAATATTGGGCGTTTTTGAATAGAATGTCCACAGATTACGTCCGAAAAGAGAGAACGAGACATCGGTGAAAGGGGTGGTGGCTATTAGTCTCTTGTTAAGACTGTATGAAAGTGTTAACTCACGGAGTTTTATAAATGAGGCATCATAAATAAAAGGTTCCGGAGTATTGCTGTTCAGCATACTTGTCCAATAGTCCTGGGGGTCAACAGGCGTGGTGTTTGGACTATAACTCCCATCTTCGTTGAGGACAACTCCTTTACCGATAAAACCTCCCGTGGGAGTCCATTCAGTAGGTTCCAAATTAGCTTGTTTACGAAGTTCTTCTGATTCGTACCACTCTTTTCTACCCTCAAGTGTTTCTTTCGATATGCCGTTTGCGTGTGCGGTAATGCTACTCATGGAATAAAGACTTGCACCCCACTTGACGTCGAATAGGGCTCCAAGTCTAAATCCCTTGTATGTGATAAAGTTTCCGACACCACCAGTCCAGTCGTGTACACCATGACCCAGAACCTTGTAGTCGGAACCGACTACCGGAAGTCCGTTGTTGTAGATTACATTGCCATCAGGATCTCTTTCAAAGGCTGCTCCCATAATTGCCCCGTAAGGTTCACCTTCTTTCGCCTGTATCAGTGCCCCCGCCCAGCGTGCTTCCGCAAGTACAAAAGCATCCAGTTCAGGATGCAATTCCACTACTTTGTTGACGTTTCTTGCATAGTTCACGATAATGTTCCAAGAGAAGTCTTTCGTCTCAAGAGGAGTTGCATTAATGCTCAATTCAATACCCCGGTTGCTAATCTCACCACTGTTTACGATAGCAGTTGAAAAACCTGAAGTGTTGGAGATCGATAAATCAAGTATCTGATCTCTCGTCTTCTGATTATAGTGGCTAATATCCAGATTTAATCTGTTGTTTAAGAACCGCAGGTCTAAACCAAATTCATAGGAATAGGTACGGGTAGGTTTAAGATTGAGGTTGGGAATACTACCCGATGAAACCTGACCTAGTGGCAACTCATTAAAATTGTAATTTAACAAGCCATAGTTCAGATTAAGCATATATGGTCTGGTATCACCACCTACTTCAGCCCAGGAAGCACGAAGTTTGCCAAAAGAGAGCAATCCGTTTAAATCATACAGGTTTGAGAATACAAAACTACTCGATACTGAAGGATACATGTAGGAGTTGTTTCCTCTGTTCAGGGTGGAAGACCAGTCGTTTCTCAAGGTCATGTCAAGATAAAGCATACTCTTGTAACCGAGGTTAACAGCCCCGTATAGCGAACGGATCTGTTTCCTGGGATTTTCATACATCAGGCTTTTTAAGTTGTAGTTGCCAATGTATTTCATTCCTGGCACGACTTCATCTTCACCGGTATTGGTAAATCTTTCATAGTTGTATTGCATCAGATTACCCCCGATAAGTCCTGAGAAGTCAAAATTTTCACTGATTTTGGTTGAATAGGTCAGTAATCCCTCCAGGTTCGTTTCCGATACGTCAGCAGAACTTTCTGACATTGCACCGGTTGGAAAGACGGGTGTATGAGCTGCAGAGAATTCGGTGATTCTAAATTTGTAGAAGTCAGTTCCTCCACGAAGTTGGAAGTTCAGACCTTTTGTCAATTCGTAATTGGCCTGTATGTAACCCATCACCCTTTCCTTCTTTGATACGTTGTTCATTTCATTAATTGACCAGTATGGATTGATTCTGTAGATGTTTCCTCCATTCCAATCAACATATTCACCATAATCATTTTTATACCCCTCTGACAACCATTTCTGATTGAAACTGGGAGCTAAGCCAATCAAACTCAATCCAATGTTGTTGGGATTGTCAGACAATGCCGGTCTGTTATTCACATTCTCAATAGTATAATTTACACGACTTTCAATGCGTAGCTTTTCACTCAGCTTTCCATCGGCTTTTAACATGAAGGAAGAACGGTTCATGTCAGATTTCGGGACAATGTCATTATTGCGCATGTCTGATACAGACAACCGTACACTAGCTTTATCGGAGACACTTGTGAGTGATAGGGAGTTGTTCACGGTGACACCCTCCCGGAAGAAGCTGAGAATATTGTTCTCTACGTTAGCATAGGGTTTTTGTTGCCCATTGTAAATGTAGGTGTTGAGATTAGGATCCAGTCGTGCGCCCCATGCCGATTGTGATACTCCCCTTCCCTCCTCGAAAGTAAGAGGCAATTCTCCGTTCCGTCCATGTCCATATTCTCTTTGATAGTCATCAAATTGCGAGGCAAGTGTAACTACGTTGAGACTGCTGTTGAATTCAATACCCAATCCTTTTTGAGTTGCTGTTTTCGTGGTGATAAGAATGACACCATGAGCGGCACGTGATCCGTAAAGAGCAGAGGCCGAGGGCCCTTTAAGAATAGATATGCTTTCAATATCCTGAGGATTGATACTTGACAGACCGTCACCCATATCATAGCCACCCCATTTACCGGCACTACCTAATTGTGTATTATCCATTGGTATACCATCAATCACATAAAGCGGTTGATTGTCTCCCGAAAGTTCACTGTTCCCTCTGATGATTATCCGGGTGGATCCTGAGGGACCTGCAGTTGTGGTGGACAGATCCACTCCTGCAATTCTACCGGTAAGTCCATCCATGGCGTTAATGCCGTGACCACCAGATAGCTCCTCGCCATCTACCTCCTGCATCGCATACCCCAGCGCCTTGATCTCTCTTTTTATTCCTAACGCAGTCACTACAACCTCATCCAGTGTCTTTGTGTCTTCTGTCAGGATGATGTTCAGTTTCTCTCTTCCGCTTGTGTTGATTTCTTGTTCTAAATAACCGATGTAGGATATTTGAATAATTGCATTTCGATCAACTGAAAGAGAGAAATCTCCATTAATATCTGTAACAGTGCCATTTGTAGTCCCTTGTTCAATTATGTTCGCTCCAATAACTGGCAGTCCACTCTGATCGCTGACTTTTCCTGTAAGATTTTTTCTGTTTTCCTGTGTAAGTCCCGATTGATCCTCTATCGAATTATCTGTTTTAAGGATAATATGATTGCCCTCCATTTGATAGATCAAGTTGGTGTTTTTTAATATGGAATTTAGTAAATATGCCACAGTTTGTTTTTTAATTCTAACTGTCATCGTTCGGTTGACATCAACTTGATTGTCATAGATAAACAAATAGTCAGTTTGTTTTTCTATCTCATTCAGTATATCCTTGAATGAAGTGTTTTGTGCATCAATCGTTACCCTGGCATTTTGGGAAAGACCTGTTTCTGCCATTGAATAAAAGACGCAAATAAACAAGAGGATTAGAGTAGTCCGCATAATCAATAAAAAATGTTTAATGGGTACTTTTTCGGTTA